>CANFNA010000048.1 GCA_947448395.1 Chthoniobacteraceae bacterium | reverse complement strand
CCCCCACGCCCCTGTCCCCACTTTGTTGCCTTCGCTGCTCCTCAATTCGCCCGTGATAGCTGATCGGATGCCAACGCCCTTCCCTATCTCGAAACACCGACCCTACAGACCAGCTCACTGCGGATACCCAGAGAACGCCCAGACACAGCTCCATCCATCCACCGCCCCAAACGCCAAGCCCAGGCACCCACGCTCTTAATGTTCCAAACAACAAAAGGTTCAATATCAGGAGAAACGTCCACAACCAAATCCGAGGGAACCCTCCGCAGAAACGCAAAATCAGTGGTCGAACAAATGCGTTGAGAAATCCAACCCAAATCGACGCCAAGACGATCATCCCCCAATCCAGCGACGACAAAAACGCAATCGCACCCCCGCCCCTTTCCCCAGCAAAAGAAGCCACCCCATCGCCTGCGCCATTTCCACCCCCCCTCAAGACCAACAGGGCTAAAACCGTTGCTGCACAACCCAAAAACCATCGGAATAGGAACTCCGCCATATAGCTTTTTTAGCACGGAAAAGCTAAATGGCATCCCTACGGCATTCAGAATCTCGCCCACTCTCCTCCCATTTTCAGCCCCCTTCAGCCCCCGGCCCTTCTGAAGAGAACTTGCCCGCTACGAGCCATGTGCAATCATTCTCCCCACGATGAACTACGCCCGCCAACACCTCGAGGAAACACGCCAAATCATCGAGAAGCTCACGCCCGAAATTTTAGATGAATTAGCTCAACGCCTTGCGAACGTGCGCGACCAAGGAGGACGTCTTTTCATTCTGGGAGTCGGCGGAAGCGCGGCCAACGCCGCTCATGCGGTAAATGATTTTCGAAAAATTGCAGGTTTCGAGGCGTATGCCCCCACCGACAATGTGTCCGAATTAACCGCTCGCACGAACGACGAAGGATGGGCCACCGTGTTCGCGGAATGGCTCCGAGGCAGTCGCCTAACTGCAAAAGATGCCCTGCTGGTGCTTTCTGTTGGAGGAGGTGACTTGGAGAAAAATGTCAGCCCAAATATTGTTTCCGCACTCCAGTTTGCCCAAACGGTTCATGCTTCCATTTTTGGAATTACCGGAAGAGACGGCGGATATACCGCGAAGGTGGCTGACATTTGTGTAGTCGTGCCCACCGTGAACCCAGCCAATGTTACCCCTCACTCAGAGGCATTCCAATCAGTGATCTGGCATCTGCTGGTATCGCACCCCGCTCTTAAACAGCAGTCAACCAAGTGGGAAAGTGTCCGATGACGGGATCCTGGCGGCGGGCCGTTTTTCTGGATCGCGATGGTGTGATCAACCGTGCCTATCTGCATGAGGGAAAATCCTATCCCCCCAAAAGCCTCGCCGAATTCGAACTTCTACCGGGGGTTTTGGAAGCCTGCACGCTTCTCAAAAAAGCGAATTTTTTGCTCGTCGTCATCACAAACCAACCCGACGTAGGTCGCGGCACTCAGGATAAAGACACTGTTGAGTCCATGCACCAGCTGCTCTTCTCGCTGTTACCTCTTGATCGGATCGAGGTTTGCTACGACGAGAACAACGACTTTCTCTACAAGCCGGCTCCAGGGATGATCCAAAACTCGGCTGTAGAATTTGGAGTGAATCTAGAGGCGAGCTTCATGGTCGGAGACCGCTGGCGGGATGTGGATTGTGGGAAAAATGCAGGATGCAGAACCATATTTGTTGATTCTGGACTTTCGGAACCGCTTCACAGTGAGCCCGATTTCAAGGTTGGCAGCCTTCTGGAGGCTGCTAGTTTGATCCTCAGAGCTTTATAACCGCCCCAGATGAACGCGCTCGCAGACCTTCAGGTTAAAATTTTCGCAGACGGCGCAGAAAAAGAAGGGATTCTAAAGTTGTATGCCAATCCGATGATTCGGGGGCTAACAACGAACCCAACCCTCATGCGGAAAGCTGGGATCTCCGATTACGAGTCATTTGCACGCGAAGTCTTGGAGACGGTTACGGAGAAGCCGATTTCATTGGAAGTTTTCTCAGACGAACTGCCCGAAATGCGTCGCCAGGCCCTCAAAATCAGTCGCTGGCAAGGAAATGTTTACGTCAAAATCCCAATCACCAACACGCAAAGGGAGTCGACGACCATGCTCATTCACGATCTGGTTCGAGAAGGCGTCAAAGTGAACGTAACGGCCTTGCTCACATTGGATCAGGTGCAGTCGGTAAGCAGAGCTCTTCTGCCGGATTTGCCCGCCGTAGTTTCGCTTTTTTGCGGCAGGATTGCTGATACCGGCAGGGATCCAATTCTGGTTGTTAAGGAATCCCTGAAAATTCTTCAGTCACTTCCTCTGACGGAGCTGCTCTGGGCGAGTTGCCGCGAAATTCTCAATATTCATCATGCCGATCAATCTGGAGCCCATATTATCACCGTGGGCCACGAGATCCTTGCCAAGGCAATCAGCCAATGGGGAAAAGATCTAACGGATCTTTCGCTGGAGACTGTTGAGATGTTCTACCGAGACGCGCTCGCTGCTGGGTACCAGTTGTAAGTCCGATTCTAGCGTGAGACACCAGCGGATGAGGGTCTGCCACTTTCTCAACCTTCAGCGTAGGCGCCGCCGGATTGCCCAAACATCACGGACCTTTGCGAATGTAGACACGGACGGGCAAACGGTTCGGTGCCGTTTGAACCTCGCCTGCCAACTGGTATTCTTGCTGAATCCATTGTGCCAACTCAGGCATCATGAAGTGTCTGGCGGCCTCTCCTGGCGGCCAACTCGGCCACCGGAATTCGTCCACTGCATCCAAGAACAGTTTCGCTCGGCTAGTCTTGAGATCCTGAAGAAACAATTCTCTCTGCCGATTGTATCGAGGCGAGGGATTCATGACATAGGTGAGTCCAACGAAACGGGTCGCTGGAGGAATCCCGGTCCGCGCGTGCAACTTATTATTCCAACCCCAGATCGCCATGCTGTCGCCAGGAACCGTCAGCTTTTGAATCACCTCAAACAAGGGATTCTGCTCTTCCCCCCAGTTTTTAAGTAACTGCGCATTTGCTCGATACTCCCGAAAACCAACTGCCGCCTGAACCGCCAAAGCTACGATTAGGACCCCTGTGATAAAAAGAGTCCTCTTGCGTCCACTCCCAAACATTCCCCCGTACAGTACTTGCCCTCTGAGGGCCCAGGCCAGAATGAGCGCGGTCGGAAATACTAAAAGCAGGAGGTAGTGAGGGAAATAATATCCACTTCGAAGCACCGAATACAAAAGCACTCCAAAGTACGCGACAACCACCGCCGCCCCGATCATCCATTGCCTCAGTGCCTGTTTCTGGATCCTCGATCCTACCAATCCAATAGCCAACACGGCCGCGGCCAAGATGCTTCCTCCAAACAAAGCTCCGAAATCAGAACTCCCGCGAAGGAGATAAACCAAAACCGGGATTGTATTCAGATTGGCCTGATAGGTGGTTCCGCAAAGGATGTAGAAATAGACAAAGTCATTCCAGATTCCCGCCAGCACAACTGGCGCAAGAATAAGCGTGGGAACCGTCAAGCCTCCAACGGCAAGCATCAGAGCCGCTGTTTTACGGTTCAATTTGGCCTTTTGATTTGGAGTGGTCCAAGACGAATGCTTCCAAGCCAGAAAGACCCCGATCCCAAAGAGAAAGACAGCCGATGGGGCCGCTTGCAGTTTTGAAAAAGGCATGGCCCCGGTGATCATTCCCAGCACAAGAAGCTTCCCTTGGGAGGGACGCCGGAACATCCCGATCACCAGATAAACACTCCATATCCCCATCGCCATTGGGAGGTATTCCATGGCGAAAGTAACAAAATCAAAATTGAGGGAAGTCATCAGTAGCGACGTGGGCACTAGCACTGCCAAAAACGACAGGCGCTTCCCAAACATCTCGCGAAAACACAGCAAGCCCCCAAGAAGGCTGAGCACAATTAATCCAATCGCTGTCACCCTCAAAGTCAGATAGCTGAGCTTCACTCCGAAGATCGGCGCCCACAAGATCACCCAAGTCGAGAGAGGACCGCACGTCACCCCATCTACAGAGCGCCAAGGCACGGGATCAACCAAGTACTTCATCCCTTGGGCAATCGTGGTTCCCTCATCCACGTTGATTTCTCCTAGAAAACTGAGACTTCTCCACCGCCAAACCGGAAAGGCCACACAAAGGACGACCAAAAACATGGAAACCTGATTCACCCACGGAAACTTTTTCCGAAATTGCCCCGAAACAATCGGAAGCACGGAAAGTGCAAACAACAAAAACCAGAGGCCAAGGGCGAGCGTCAGGCGGGTATCCATGAAATCGTTAGTTAAATGCAGTTCTAGCATGCAGGAAACTCAAACCCTTGCGCGGAAAAAAGCCCTTCGGATGGCTCGCGGAACAGAAGGTTCGATATCACCCTGGCGTACTCTGCCTTAGGCGGCGGAATACAGGCTGAGCCTAAGGACTAGGAAATGGGCTCGCACCGATTGGCTGCACGGGCCATTCTTTTGACTGGATCAGGAGGCCATCGACAGCTCCTTTGTGTTGTGAAATCAAGGCCTGCATTCTCTCCACCTCTGTCCTCTATCCCACTCCGTTTTCTTCCAATGACACAGGTGTCGCCGCCCATCCCGCCCTCTCAAGTAAGGTTTCCAAAACAGCGGCTTGCCCACATTCTAAAACTTTGCATCGCCGCTGGAATTTTCAGTCTCGTGATTTCTCGAGCAGATTCCAGCCGGGTTTTGGAGTGCCTAAAAACTGCTGAGTGGAAACCGGTAATGTTTGCAGGCCTTCTCCTATTTTCCACTATTCCCATTGCCGGTTGGCGTTGGCAGCAGCTTCTGATTGCCAATGGGATTGAAATTCCATTCCGCTCACTTCTCTTCACCTCTCACATTGGACAGCTTTTCACTCTATTCCTCCCCGGCCCCGTCGGAGATGACGCTGTTCGGATGCTCTACATCTCAAAGCTCGTTCCAGATCGGTTTTCCACCGCATTGAGCAGTGTTTTGCTCGACCGACTTCTGGGACTCATGGGCATCCTTTTTTTGGCAGCCGCCTGTATTCCCAGTCACTGGAACACTCTTTTCTCCTCTGATTCATTCGCAATCAAAATGCTCGCGGGCTGCTTTCTAGGGATCTCCGGGGTTTCTTGCCTATGCCTTATTTTAGCGATTGCCCTTGGCTCTGATCGCATCAAAAAACTGACCAATCAAGGATCTCATCTTTTTCCTGGGGAGCGAATTCCCAGCGCTATTCGCGCCCTCGGTAACACCTTTTGCGAAGGTCGCAAAGCGATCGTCCCCGTCCTTGCAGCAGCCTCTCTCACTCAAATTTTGGTCTGCGGCGCATTCTACTTTGCAGGCCAATCAGTGCATGTAGATGTCCCATTCTCGATTTGGCTCGGATTTGTTCCCATTATCCTCGGATCAAATGCGGTCCCCATTACCGTCGCTGGAATCGGAGTTCGCGATTATCTGCTGGTGCTATTTCTCGGCGCGCTAGCCGGCATCTCATCTCCAGAAGCCATCGCCACCTCTCTCATCGTCCTGGGACTCAGTGTCGCCCTCGGGATCTCCGGGGGCATCCCTTACCTCCTTTTCTCTCCCTCCGCCCCGAAGTAACCCAGTCCCCTTCTCTGCTCATCGAAATCTATACCCTTACCAACCTCCCACGTTCCTCATTTAGAAAACAGCCAAGCTCTCAGACTCATGATTCAACAATTACTGTCCTTCCTCCAAAATCTGAGTTGGCTTAATGCGGACGCGGGACTGGGTCCGCGCCTCCTGTTCATTGCAATCGTCATAGCGTCTCAAGTACTGGTGCTTCCAATCAGCCCATTCGATATCGCCGCAGGATTCGCCTTTGGAATGGGACCAGGTTTTTTCCTGATGATCGCAGCCAAGTTCATCAGCTCGTTGTTGGGAGGCATTTTAGCGCGCACAATTGCAAAGGATTTTGCAAACCGACTTGCCCAACGCTTCTCGCTGCTATCCGGATTGGATGTCGCCCTTGCAAAAGGAGGCTGGAAGCTCGCAACACTCTGTCGGCTGTGTCCGATCCCGTTTGGCGCCGCAAACTACTTGTTTGGACTGACCAAGCTCCCGCATTTGCATCATGCCATGGCGACTTCCATCGCCGTGATCATTCCAACGCTCGTTTTCACAAGCGTCGGAGCCTCTGCTCAAAAGAGTCTAAAGGGCCTTCAAGGGGATGCGACTCCCGGCGGAATTTGGTCCAACGTCTTCCTCGGAGTCGGAATTTTGGCAGCCGTCTTTGTTTTTCGATACGTGTCAAAAGTTGCCTTAACCTCTGTTCAGACCGCCCAGGCGGCCGAAACATCGGTTCCGCAGAGGCCTGCTCAGGAGAAAACGGCCTCCGAGTAATATTGAGTGAGACAGAAAGCAGAGGGTGAACCCGCAGCACGGAAAGTTCATCCCCTGTTCAATTCTTCAGACTCCACTCTTCCTTACTGCCCATACTGAGTTTGGATCCAGTCTCGGTAACTGCCGGAGGTAACGCCAGCAACCCAATCGGGATGGTCCAGATACCACTGCACGGTCTGGCGAATCCCTGTTTCAAAAGTTTCAGCGGGCTTCCAACCTAACTCCTGATGGATCTTCGTGGCATCAATCGCATACCGCTGATCGTGCCCAGGACGGTCTTTTACGAACGTAATTTGAGTCGAGTAAGACAATCCATCCGAACGCGGACGCAACTCGTCCAAGATGGAACAAAGCGTTTGAACCACTTGCAGGTTCGTTTTCTCGTTCCATCCTCCGATATTATAAGTTTCCCCCAAACGGCCCGATTCGAGAACCCTCCGGATCGCAGAACAGTGATCTGTCACATAAAGCCAATCGCGAACATTCGATCCATCCCCGTAGATGGGCAGTGCTTTCCCCGCCAATGCATTGAGAATCACCAGAGGGATCAATTTTTCAGGAAAATGAAAAGGCCCGTAATTATTGGAGCAATTAGTCGTCAGAACGGGAATGCCGTACGTGTGATGATACGCACGAACCAGATGATCGCTTGCCGCCTTGGATGCAGAATAAGGACTATTTGGTTGGTACTGATTTTCCTCAGAAAACTGAGGGTCTTCCGGTCCTAGAGATCCATAGACTTCATCGGTAGATACATGAAGAAAACGAAATTTCTGCTTCGATGCCTCATCCAATCTGCCCCAATAAGCGCGTACTGATTCGAGCAGGTTAAAGGTGCCGACCACATTGGTTTCGATGAAATCCGCAGGGCCGTGAATGGATCGGTCCACATGACTCTCTGCGGCAAAGTTCACTACCGCTCGAATTTTGCAGTCGATGAGAATTTTCTCAACGAGACTACGATCTCCGATATCCCCCTTTATAAACGTGAACCGAGCATCCGTTTGAACCGCTGCTAAATTCGCCGGATTTCCAGCATAGGTTAATTTATCGAGCACCGCGACTGGCGCCTGTGAAGAGGCCAGCCAGCCATGAACAAAGTTCGATCCAATAAAACCTGCACCGCCAGTAACGAGAAGAGACATATAGAAGAGAGTTAAAGTTGCTTCGAAGTTTTAAATGAACACTCGAGTCGTTTGCGCCCTCAAAGAGCATCGTTAAGAATCGAGAAAATGTAGGTATTGTCCTTAAAACCATTTAATCGTTCCGACCCCGGACCAGAACCAAGTCCCAGCATATCCTCAGCCACGTTCAACCCTGAGGGCTGAAGCACAGCCGCCGGTTCGCTCCTCACGGCAGTTCCCGCTGCCTGCGGTCCATTGGGGCCCGTTGCCCAAGTCAAATACGGGACTCCGGTCTCGGATGGACCCAGAAAGTCGGAACGTTTCTGGGAGCGGATCGGGTAGCCGCTCAATGTAAATCCCCCAGTAGAATGACGACCTACGGCCAAAATCAACGCTTTGTCCCCGGCTTCACGCCGCGCCGTTGCGACCGCTTCATCAAGCGCCAAAACCTCACGAAGAGCCCGTTCGCCCTGATTTGCCTCACAAGCCGAGGTGAACAAAGCCGCATCCACCACGAGCACGTAGCCCCGGCTCTGCCCTCTCAGAAGAGAAATTGCCTTGCGCGTCATATCCGCAAGCGAAGGTTCTTGGCTTCCAGACTCCATCTGATTGGCAAACGCCATCGGACCTTTGTTAAACAAGCCCACAACTCGACCGTCTTCGCCTCCCCAAGCATTCTCCATCTCCGCCTTCGTGCGGATCACATCGACTTTTTGCGCCTGCCACTCAGCCACCAAATCTCTCCGATCACTCCTCCGCCCACCGGCGCCCTCTGGAAGAAAATCAGAGGCACCTCCACCAAGAATCACCGAGAATTTACGCCGCTCAAAAAGTTGCACTGCGAGCAACTCGGGTTCCCCTGGACGAGTGGTATGCGCATAGAACGCAGCGGCTGAAGCAGCCGTCAGAGATGCGTTGGTCACGAGTCCCACCGCTCGATTGGCTTTCACCGCAATTTCTAAAATCGTATCCAAGGAACGTCCTGTGCCCGTCGTTGCAACAGAATGATGCTTGGTCCGTTTGCCCGTGGAAATTGCAGTGGCAGCAGCAGAGGTGTCAGGAACGGAGAAGTCCTCACTAATATTCCGCAATAGCGCGGAGTTCGGGAAACTCTCTAACTCCAACCGGTGATCGCCTCCCCCCGCATAGAGACGTGCAGCCGACAACGTTCTCGTTCCCAATGCATCACTCACAAACAGAATGATCTGCCGAGGCTTCTGAACGACCAACTTCCGAACATACAGTCCTCCTAAGCCCAGATAGGCAATCAGACAGGTCAAAGCGATGATTTGATTACGAAACTTCTTCATGAGCGAAAAAAGGGGCGGGTCTGTGATTCAACAGGAAAGAACAGTATCTACGCAACCCTGAGCGATTCACATAATCGGAAGATCATTTTCAATAAGTATCTGGAACACTCTCTAGACCAGAGGCTAATCCTTCATTCGAAGTCTTTTCATTTGACGAGTCCCTTCACCTTTGGGACATTGGAGCATCGGTCGGGGCTCCTGAGGTGGATTGCTTCCCGAACGTGGGATCCTCGTTGCTGAGATCCATACGCGCCAAACAGCGCTCACTCAGCGGACTAGGTTTTAGTTCTCCAGACAGTTTTTCTTTCATTTTTTTCAAGAGAATTGCGAACGCTTCGAGTCGTTCCGATTCCGATGAACCCCTGTGGTGCGCCGCGAGATGGTTTGGCTCTCTCAGCGCTCTTATTGGGTGCGTTGCCCCTGCCTTAAAATTTTCGCACACCCCTTTTTCATCTGCACTTCCTCAAAGCGTTTAACCATAGCGCTCCCAGTCTGAAGTCTTCCCTATTTAATACCAATATGAGTGAGTCCGCTGATCAGCACGCATCCCAAGAGGCCTCGCAGCCTGCGCTTGAAAAAAAGCCAGCCCGTAAACGCGCGGCCAAATCGAGTTCTCAATCGCCCGAGACCCCTGAATTGCCGATCTCGCTGAACGTCGACCCACCGTCAGAGACGCTAAAGAAAGCTCCAAAGCGGACGCGCAAGGCCTCGCAGCCCACTGATTCTATCGAATCCGAGCCTCTCGTTCACACCTCAGAACCAATTGCCTCTCCAACTCCAAAGCGCCGAAGCACGGCCAAATCGAAGAGTGTCCAGAAATCCGATGATAGCGGCGAATTGGATAGCCAGGCACAGAATGCCGTAGATTCCGAATCTCCTAAGAAACGTCGGTCTCGAAAAGCAGTTGATTCGGAAACTTCGCAACCGAGCAACTTAGCACCCCCCCCCCAAGCCCTACCCTTTTCAACAGGTGCTGGAGTCGTCGGATCAGACGACTCCGCTGGGCCTCACATTTCAACGGGAGACAGTTCACGCAAGTCTTACCCTGTATACGTGCCTCTCCATGTAGCGAAACAGATGCAACAGGAGGGCCGCCCTGCTCCTTTGGCCATTCCAGCTAGCGCGCCTGAAGCCGCTGAAGTGCGTGCAATCGCTCAAGTCTCCCCTGCAAGCACCGGGGTTGAGTGGCAACCCGGAGGCTCGACAAAATCCTCAGCAGGACAGATCTCCCCGCAAGGCCCTGAACGCGGAACCCAAGACGCTGCCCCATCCGGACAGCGACTGGAGAATCGCCACAGTGAAACGCGCGGAGATCGACACGGTCACGACAGACATGAGCGGCACGGAAATGATCGGCGACGAGGACGGCACGATCGCCGCCGAGGCAGTGGACGGCACGAAGACGATTCTGACCGCCATGGCCCCGATTCCCCGCAGGAACTGCCCCCCCCAACCCCTGAAGAGCTTTTTTTAGGAGAGGGTATCATTGAAATTTCGGGCAAAGGATTTGGTTTTTTGCGCGATGCAAAGAGAGGGTTTGTTCAAAATCCCGCTGACATTTTCGTCTCCCCAGAGATGGTCAGGAAATACAACCTCCGCGACGGTCAATGGATTAAAGGGGATGCGCGACGAGGCGGCCGCGGCCAGCAGATGCATCAGATTCACTCTGTGAATGACCATGCCCCTGAGCAATCCCGTATGCAGCCTGCTTTTGAGGAGTTGACGGTCATCAATCCTCAAGAGCCTCTCCGGATGGAAACCAAGCCAGAGCGTTACACCACTCGGGTGATCGACTTGGTTTCCCCTATTGGAAAGGGACAACGCGGCTTAATCGTGGCTCCTCCGCGAACAGGAAAAACAACCCTTCTCCAGCACATTGCCGATGCGATGGTTAAGAACCATCCAGACGTGAAGCTGATCATGCTGCTCGTGGACGAACGCCCTGAGGAAGTCACCGAAATTAAGCATACCGTCCCAACTGCAGAAATCATGGCGAGTTCCAATGACATGGATGTGCGCAGTCACACGCGAATTGCCGAGTTGGCGATTGAGCGGGCAAAACGATTGGTCGAATCGGGTCGCGATGTGTTCATCTTGCTCGACTCAATCACGCGACTCGGGCGCGCATTCAATAATGCGATGACAGGGGGCGGGCGAACGATGTCTGGTGGGATTGATGCACGGGCTCTGGAAATCCCGCGAAAATTATTTGCTGCAGCACGGAACACCGAGGAAGCGGGATCTCTAACCATTATCGCAACAGCGCTCATTGAAACCGGAAGCCGGATGGATGAGTTGATTTTTCAAGAGTTCAAGGGCACGGGAAATATGGAACTCGTCTTGGACCGAAAGATTGCGGAACAACGCGTTTATCCTGCGGTGGATATCTTCCAGTCTGGAACGAGAAGGGAAGAATTGCTGGTGCCTGCGGATGCCTTGCAAAAAATTCACTTCATCAGACGAGGTCTGGCTGGATGTCGTCCGATGGATGCGATCGACCGGCTTTTATTTTACCTCAAAAAGTTTCCGACGAATGAGCAGATGCTCCACGAGATTCGCGGCTAACTTAGCCGCTTTCTTAGCGCTTTAGATGCGTCTCGTTTACCTCCGCCGCGAAACTCTCAAAGCGCGCTCCTTCAAAACAGGAGGAACGCACTTTGAATTCCTCGAGTTTAGGATGCTCGATATCCGACGGGATCTAATTGCACTTCTGCATACCCAACGGCCTTCAACCCCTCCTCCAACTTCCACTGAACGGCGTTAATTCGATCCATTTCTTCGGGTGCAATCTGAACTTTTGCAAGCAGTTGACCATCTTCACGCGGCACATGACGGACTCTAAAAACGCGGAATCCAAGGCTGCGAACCCACTCCTCACCCGACTCCACCATCGCGAGAGCCTCGGTTGTTACCGGAGTCCCGTGCGGAATTCTCGAAGAGAGACACGGTTGCGCCGGGACTTCAGCTGTGGGCAACCCCATATCCCGCGATAGCGCGCGAATATCGTCTTTAGAGAGTTGAGCGTCTCGGAGGGGAGCGAGCACTGAGAACTCCGACGCCGCAAGTCGCCCTGGGCGCACCTGCCTCATATCGTCGGCATTTTCACCGTAGGCTAAGGCGCGAAACGAGCGCTGGGCTGCCAAATTCTCTAACTCAGAAAAAAGAGCCGCCTTGCAAAAATAACAACGATTCCTTGGGTTCTCAGCGTAGTTTTGGTTCTCCAATTCCCTAGTCGCGACTACCTCAACGGGTGCTCCAAGTTTTCGAGCCAACTCCAGAGCCTCACGCAGCGCCCTCCTCGGGAGGCTGGGGCTGTCCGCGATGACTCCAAGTATTTGCCCAGCGCCCAAAGTTTCTACCGCCTCTGCCAGAAGGTATGCGCTGTCTACCCCCCCAGAGTAAGCAATGAGCAAAGGAGCGTGAGAGCGCAAAATGCCCTGCAGCACCTCCTTTTTTTGAACAAGACTTTCGTTCATTGATTCCTCAGCGATCACTAAATCTGGACCCTTCGGAACAATTCGTCCAAGGGCAACATCATCCCGATATAAAAGTCACCGAACTCGGCATAATTAACGCTAACCGCGTCAAAGCGCATTTTGTAGACGATGTCCTTAATGAAATAAGTGTCGTGAGCGAATAACGTCACCCCCCATTCAGCGTCGTCTAAACCGGTGCTTCCGGTGATCAGTTGTAAAATTTTTCCATGATATTGGCGCCCCACTCTTCCGTGTCCTGCCATCAATGCCTTCCGCTCTTCAAACGTGAGCCCGTACCAATTTTGGCCCGGTGCACGTCGCTTACTCATTGGATAAAAGCAGATCACCTCCCAAACAGGGAGCTGTGGATAGAGCTTATCCTTGGTGTACTTCGCCATCCGCACCTGGAATTCAGAAAGTGCTTTCTCAAACTCAGGAGTCTCTCGCTTGAGCCCCTGCTCACGCTCCAAAGTGATCGAGTACTCCTCCGATGAAGTGATGTACTCACTCTCCTCCGTCATCGATAGAAAGCTGTAAACTGGATTAAGAACGTCAGGACCCAACCCCAATGAAAGACGCTTCTCGAAGGCATTCGCCGTATGGAGGTCGGGGGTCAAAAGCATGAATCCAATGTCAGCCTTCGGGGATACTAAACTAAAAACCAATAGCTGCGTGTTCTCCGTCGCTCGGATCTCCTGGATCAGTTCTGTAAGCTGCGTCTTCGCGGCAATCCGTTCCTCTGGAGAAAGAATGGACCATTGACCATGCTCAATACGGTAGAAGAGATGAAGGACGTGCCACCCATGCGCAGGCACCACTGGAGAAAGAGAAGATTCAGAGGACATATCCCCTGATCATGCGCCTCACGCTTCATGCGTCAAGGCGCCCCGTGAACCCCAAGGAGGATCCCCGCCGGAATCGGATTTCCTCTTAGAAACTCACTCGCCCGCATCCGTCGCTTCCCTTCTAACTGGACATCCGTTAACCAAACCGCCTTTTCCCCAGAAGCGACCAAAATACCGCGACGCTCCGTTGCGAGCACAGTGCCTGAAGTCTGCCCCCTGGATGAAATGCGACTTTGAATCACTGAGTAAACCTTCAGCTTTCTCGCCCGCTCACCCTCAGGAATCCAAGTGAAAGCGCCTGGCCAGGGATTCATTGCTCGCACTCTGCGGTCAACCGCAGCGGAGTTGCTCCACTCAATTTCCCCATGTTCACGGGTTAACTTGCCTGCGTATGTCGCTATTGAACTATCCTGCTCCATGCGTGGCGCACGCCCAGCCTTTAGAAACTCCATCGCGAGTCTGAGAACGTTCGGGGCTAAAAAAGCCAGTTTATCGTGCAAACTCCCGCCGGTCTCCCTCCGTCCAATTCGGATTTTCTGCTCCATCAAAATGTCCCCCGTATCCAGTCCCTCCGCCATGTACATCACGGTCACCCCAGTCTCCACATCGCCACTTTCTATCGCTGCCTGAATGGGAGCAGCTCCCCTATGACGGGGCAAAATGGACGCGTGCAAATTGAGGCAGGCCTGCGTCGGCATTTCTAAAATTGAACGAGGTAAAATCTGACCGTAAGCCATCACTACAATGAGATCCGGTGCAAGAGCCCTCAAAATCTCCACACTTTCGGAATCCCTAAGTCGGATGGGCTGGAAGCACGATGCTCCGGCTTGAAGCGCCGCTTGTTTAATCGGCGACGGTCTCAATTCCATGTGCCGTCCCACGGGTTTATCGGGCTGGGTGACGACCCCTAGCAATTCGTTTTCCGACTCCAACAACCACTCGAGAGTCGGCAAACCAATGTCACCTGTTCCAAAAAAAAGGACCTTCATGATGAACTGCGTTTAAAAAAGGGATCACAGAGCCACAAAGCGTCTGTATTCGGGCTGTGCTTTCATCACAAAAGCCAAGACCTCGGCTTTTGTGGAGTTTCCGGAACGCGAAAACAAAAAATCAGGGATTTCGACCCAGACCCTAACGGCCCTCCATCATCATCATTCCACCCATCGGACCACGGCCCTCCCATGAAGCCGGACGGTTCCATGGAATGGTACTGACATTATCATCATCCCCTTCTGCCTTTTTTACAGAAGCACATCCTCCGAAAACAAATCCGGCTGCCAGCAGTCCGGCTAAGGCAAAAAAACGAGGTATAGTCATGGGACCAAAGAATGAGCGCAGTGCAGAAGGAAAATGAATAGGGTTCGCTTACGGCACCTTTGCCGTGTCTAAAGTTGTCGAAACAGACGCAGAACTGGAGACCCCTCCATCAGCGAAAACCACCACATCCGAAGGCTCTATTTTAACAAACTTTGCTCCATTCAGAGGAACGAGGCCCGCCGTTGTTTCCTCGGGCTGAACGCGGGTTACTTGGAGCTTTGCGACCGTCTTCCCGCTCCTTTGCACCTCCAGATTGCTTGCAGAAGTGACGCCGTTTTTATCGCCAATATTGACGACAATAAAATTCCAATCCGGATTGTAGGCCACCACACGGCCTACCGTACTTTTAATGGCTTCTTTCTTTGCGATGATCGCCTTTTGAACGGCCTCCTCTTTCTTCCGCTTCATTTCGGCAATCTGCTTCACTAATTCCTCCGCACGAGTCTCCTGTTGTTGGGCTGCTTGTTGCGCCTTTTCAAGTTGCCCGCGCAAGTCCGCAATCTTGGCTTCAGATTCCGCGGTTGCCGCCTTCAGATCTTCTGTTTTGGGCTTGGACATCTCCTCCTTCGCCTTTCGAAGCTCGGAATCCTTCTCCTTGAGTGATTCAGCGAGCTTCGTGGATTCATCCTTGGCTTGAGTCAGATCAGTTTTCGCTTTTTCTGCGGAAGTTTTGAGTTCGCCTCCCTCCTTTTCGGCCTTAGCCAACTTCTCTTCCAAATCTTTCTTCTGTTTCTTCTCCTTATTGAGCTGTTCCTGAGAAGTTTGGGCCTTCTTTTCTGCAGTCTCGCGATCCTCAGTCAGTTGCCCGCCGCGGACTTTGGTCTGGAAAGCAAGAAATGCAGAAGCAAGAGAAAGGACGGTGGAAGCAATCAACAGCAAGCGAATCATATCAGCTCAGAAGTTTTGTTTTGGGGGGATGAATGGTAAGGCGATCCAAGTCGGAGATTCAAACTCCGGAGCACTCCCGGACATCGTGACCAGTGCGCCCACCCAACATTCTCTCTTTCTGGGAGAAGGATTCAATAGAGATGTGACCGAAATTTATCACTCCCAGCTGTTGAGTTTCGATAATTCCCATCTATTCTTAACTTGCCGTCAGGGGATGCGGATTTAGGGCGGGCGAACCCCGCCAGGGCCGGAAGGCAGCAACGGTAGTCTGACCCTGCTTGTCGCACTCCTCTGACGGCACTGCATTTGCAGTGCGAGGATGCAGTGCGAGGAATCTCACGGCGACCTCCTCCACTAGACTGCTTTTTCATCACATTTCCCATCAAGTACACCCCTATCATGGCTTTCCGGCTGACGAACCTCACCCGCCAAATTGAAATCGGCGCAAACTGTTACCTTTTGGAAGTCAGCGGACGCTGTCTTGTTCTGGATTGTGGAGCCCACCCCAAACAGGAAGGCAAAGAAGCCCTCCCATTGCTGGACTCCTTAAGACAGCTGCTCAAGGAACGCCCTCTGGAGGCAATCATCCTGACCCACGCTCATCAGGATCATCTGGGATCCATCCCTGTCCTCATGCGTCATTTTCCAGACACCCCAGTGTTCACCACGGAACCGACCCTGCAACTCGCAGATGTGATGTTGCATAACTCTGTGAACGTCATGATGAAACGGAAAGAGCAGGGGCAAACTGACTACCCGCTCTTTACCCATCGTGAAGTGACTGCGTGCATCAAGCGCTTTCGCCCGATCCCGCTGAACCTCCGATTTTCCCTTGAGGGAGAGAGACTCCGTTCCGGCGAGACCTCCTCAGTTGCCATTCAATTTCATGATGCCGGTCATATCCTTGGTTCATTCGCCGTCTCTGTGGAATCAGAGGGGCGTCGGTTTCTTTATTCGGGTGACGTCAATTTCCAAGATCAATCCCTCATGCGCGGCGCGCAGTTCCCTGAAGGAAAAATTGACGCTCTCCTTATTGAAAGCACTCGAGGAAACACTCCTGAGGATCCCTCATTTACCAGAGAGCAAGAGGAATTGAGGTTTGTGACGGCCATTCAAGAGGTCTTTGCGCGCGGAGGAAGCGTGTTAGTCCCGGTTTTTGCTCTGGGTAAGACCCAGGAGTTTTTGACGATTCTCTATAAATTTCGCCAAAAAGGCCTGTTCCCTGAATGTCCAATATACATCGGTGGTTTGAGTACAAAGCTCACCGAAATCCACGATCGCCTCGCCTCAGCCTCCTGTCGCCAGTTTCCCGGACTTGAACTTCTCGAGAGCGTCGCTCCCTTCACTATTAGCGGCCGCGAGGTAAACCAATATCCCGTGCGCCCAGGCCGGATCTACGCACTTTCGAGCGGAATGATGACGGAAAACACGCTTTCCAACGTCATCGCCCCCCAGTTTCTCCCAAATCCGGCCCACGCCATTTTCTTTGTTGGGTATGCGGATCCAGATTCTCCCGGTGGAAAACTTCGAGCCTCAAAGAAGGGCGACTCTATTATGATGTCCCCGACTACCGAACCCGAAGTTATCCGCTGCTCGGTAGAAACCTTCGGCTTTAGCGCCCATGGTTCCCGAGAAAGCATCACAAAATTCATCCAGAAAGCAGCCCCCTCTAAGACTGTTTTTGTCCATGGGGATCCAGAGTCTGTTGACTGGATGAAGACGGTCAACCAATCCGAATTCCCTCAAGGGGAGTTTTTGCAAGCGCTGCCCGGAATCCCTCTAGAGCTCTAAAAAGGGTTTGGGAATTTTGTCTAAACTTTTTTGAAACAAAACCCGAGCGGAGGTGTTCTAAAGATCAGGAGCATCGCTCCCTTTTAAAAAATGAAAAAACTAGCCACCATCGCTGCACTCATCGCACTCGCATCCCCCATCGCCATGGCCAAGGAAGCGAAAGAGAAGCCATCCCCAGAAGAAGCCTTTAAAAAGCTCGATACCAATGGTGATGGAAAACTCTCCGAAGAAGAATTTGTGACTGGGAAAAAGGATGCCGAAAAGGCCAAAGCCCAATTCAAGACACTCGACAAAGACAGTGACGGTTCTTTAACTCTTGAAGAGTTTTCGGCCGCTGGCGGTGGGAAGAAGAAAAAGAAGGAGTAATCTCCTTTCTGAGACTCTGATTTATTTAGAAACCCTGCGAACTGCGGTTCGCGGGGTTTCTCTTTTTAGAGAATGCGATCGTTCCCTCTCATCACTCTCTAGTCTCCGCTTCTCTTCCTCGTTTTGCATCATGACTTCGCTTTTCCGGAGTCGCTCCCCTCCTCCAATCCCCTCCGAAGATCTGGCACCACGAGAACCGGCACCTTCGCGTGCTTGATCATCCCCTCGGCAACGCTTCCCACCAGAAGGGAATACATGGCCCCATGTCCATGGGATCCAAGCACGATTAGATCCGCTCCGGAACTCTGGACCTCCGCCAAAAGTGTCGGGACAATTCCTCCCAACCGATGAACGGTCTCAACCCGGACCGCTCTCTGATTGAATATCTCCTCTCCCACTTTGAGCGCCGCAAGCGCCCCCCGCGTGATGATCTCATCCGCCGTGGAAAACGCCTGAGGCGGAGACATTCCCACGTAATCCAATTCGGGCTCCGTCACATTCACCAAACGAACGCGCGCACCAACGCGCGAGGCCAACTCAACCGCCACGTCGTACACGGAAAGAGTCACCTCCGAGAAATCCACCGCCACCAGCACAACCTCAAATTTCATACGCATCCCCTTCCTGCTACTTCTGCAATCCCTAGCCTGAGCAAAAGCCAAAAGCCTCCTGCGACAACTCCTCGCAGCCGCCACTGCCATCATCCCTTTCTGGCTTAGCTCCCTCTCTTGTTGCATCGTGAGAACCTTCCATGTCGGACCTGTTTTCGAACCCTGAAATTTCATCGACCCAAAAGCTTCCAATCTCGCATCCGGACGCTCCTCTTGGAGAGCGAATGCGTCCCAGCTCTCTCGCCGAGTACTCTGGG
>CANFNA010000047.1 GCA_947448395.1 Chthoniobacteraceae bacterium | reverse complement strand
GCTCACCCAGTAATATTTTGCGTGGGCGTCGATCCCGAGTTTGATCGCTTCGTGAGTGGGACTGGATTGGGAGGGTGTGGATGTTGTCATCGCTTTGAAGATCGCGGGATCTCGCGTGGCTCAACAACCTCATGCCATCTATCCTTATATGGTCTGAGGCAGCATCCGGGCCGCGATTTATTCTGAACATACCACGATGAAGCTCTTTTCTTTTTTAACCTTTATTATTCTATTCGCCAGCAACCTGCAGCACTCGAGTGCTGCCGCTCCCTTCTCCGGAGTAAAAGCCGACCATCACGGCATCGCGCTTTACTCCTTCAACCTCGGAGAGGACAGGGTCAACGTTCTCGTTCCAGACAAGCCCTTGCCGGGAAAGACATGGATTATCGCACCCTCCCTCTACAGCGCCGAGAACCCAGCGGTTGCAAATATGGCGCAAACCGAAGTGGAATTGGTGAAGCGCGGATTTTATGTCGTCACGCTCGGCCCGGGTAACACCTTTGGAGCGCCTCAGGCGATTGCGAAGTGGGATGCGCTCTACCTGGAGATGACGGAGAAATACGAATTTGGTAAACGCGTCGCCATGATAGGATTAAGTCGCGAGGGCCTCTCCATAGCGCGCTGGGCTGCAAAAAACCCTGGTAAAGTGTCGTGCATCTACATGGACAAAGCAGTCTGCGATTTCAAGAGCTGGCCGGGAGGACAACTTGGGATCAGCAAAGGAAGCCCAAAAGATTGGGCCAGTTTGAAAGAACTCTACGGGTTTGCCTCTGATGAAGAGGCGCTCGCCTTTAAAGAGAATCCCGTCGACCTCGTGTCCAAACTTGTCTCGGATAAAGTGGCGGTGATTTACGTCGGAGGAGCCAAGGACGACGTGGTGCCTCTAAGGGAGAACGGCGCCCGCATGCAGGCAGAATATGAGCGTCTCGGCGGCCGCTTTAAGCTCATCGAACGCGAGAACGAAGGCCACCATCCACATGGACTAGCGGATGTTACTCCGGTGCTTGATTACATGCAGTACCATGCATTTGGGAATCCACAACCCACCCATCAAGCCGTTTCCTATGGGGCACATCCAAAGCAGATTCTCGATTTTTGGAAGGCCCCCTCCAACAAGGCGACTCCTATTGCCGTTTACATTCATGGCGGAGGTTGGAATGCGGGGAGCCGCGTCGACGTTGGAAGAGTCGAGTCATTCTTAACGGCGGGGATCTCGGTTGCCGCCATTGAATATCGTTTTATTTCCGAGGCCACCGCCGACGGTGTCATCCCCCCCGTAAAAGGCCCCATGAGCGATGTAGCCCGGGCTATTCAGTTTCTCCGCAGCAAGTCGGCGGAATGGAACATCCAAAAAGACCGTTTTGCGGCGTGGGGCGGTTCCGCAGGGGGATGTTCAAGCCTGTGGCTCGCCTTTCACAAAGACCTGGCCGACGCCTCCAGTCAGGATCCTATTGCACGCGAATCCTCGCGCTTGATTGCCGTTGCAGCGCATGTTCCCCAGACCACACTCGACCCGGCACAAATGAAGGATTGGATCCCGAACAGTCGCTACGGGGCCCACGCCTTCGGAATCTTCGCTCCAAAGAGCGCAGATTCCTTCCGAATATTTCTGGAAGAGCGCGAACGGTTATTACCCTGGATTGCAGAATATTCGCCCTACGCACTGGCAACACATGACGCACCCCCAGTTTTTATGAATTTTCCAGCGCCACCGGAGGTGGGGAAGGAACAAAAGGATCCCACGCACACGGCCAATTTTGGAGTGAAACTTAAAGAGCGTCTTGAAGAACTTCACGTCGAGTGCCAGATCGTATTTCCGGGTGCTCCGGAAACCAAACATCATAGCTCTCTTGAATTTCTCATCGATAAACTGAATGCTCCATAGCTCCCTTTTTCCAGCGCTGCTTTTCATACAGCGCGCTAAAAGCGAAGTGAAGAGATCGATGACCTGAGGGGGGGAGCCACTCGAGATTTCGCGATCTTAGCGTGCCCCGCGACGATACCGCGGACGCAAGTTGTGGAAACGGGGCGAAAAGCATTTTGTTATCACCTGAATGCAGGACAGTCATAGCCACACTCCTTCATTTGGTGATCGTAGCCACCGCCGTTTCAATTGGATGCCACCCAGGGGTAATGAATCTCTTGGCCCCGAGATTGTTTTGAGGTGTGGGACTCTTGTGCCAAAGAACCGTGAGTGGACTTGAGAATTAGCTGTCGTTCATGGCGGGGTGACAGTGTGCCTCTTCCAGGAGCCTTGAGGAGTTTTTTGGCGTCACCACACGAACCCTTCAGCGATGGCAGAAAGCGGGCGCTGACCTAACCGACCCCGTTGCCCTTGCTGCTTTCGTAAATGCCCTTTCCCGCCCTTCTGAGAGCGTCTCGCGCCGGATTAACCCAAGGGAATCTCGCAGAGGCTTTGCGGGGCGTTGTGGACGGTGAAGCGCCCGCGCCTTTTGCTGCTAAAGTGCTCGCTCAATTCAAAGACGCTCTCACTGGAGTACGGGTGGCACGCTTACTTCTGGAAGAAGATCCCGAGTTTGTGGCCCATTTCGGCGCTGGCGACATCACCCGAGCCTGCAGTGAGTTTGGAGTGAGTGGGAAGCGGGAGTTGGCAAGTCTGCTTTTGGCGGTGCGGGAGATATTGCGGGAGCAGTCTGCGGAGTTGGATCGCGCGTTTAGGACGCTCAATGAGCTAGAGTTTTAGAGGACTTACCGACCCCACTTGTAGCACCCTGAGACATCAGGAAAAGGGGTGGGACTTCGGGAGAGGCGTTACATATTCCGTTGAATATTTACCTCTTTTCGATCCTCTTGGCTTGAGCAAGTTCCTGAAAATCAGGGGGTGGTGCGCGATACAGGGTTCGAACCTGTGACCCCTACCGTGTCAAGGTAGTGCTCTACCACTGAGCTAACCGCGCTTTTCTGTAAGGGCTGGGAAGAACCCGAGCCGCTAAGAAGGTCGGTCATCCTCCCTATCGCCCTCCTTAAACTCAAGGCAAATTTCACCGGCGCTAGGCCCCGTTCACTCATTTTCTCTCGAAGGCGTCCGGTGCCGAAATCGCCAGTGGCAGGGACCTTCCGTTGATCATCTCAGGGGAACCGGGGCATCGCACTCTGGAATCCTTTCCAAAACGGTGGGGCGGACAGCGGGCGCAGTCCCAGACAGGCGGCGCTTTGAGGGTTCACTGTCGGGCGAAGTTGTGATTGTGTCGTACCGCGTTCGGAAACCCGAAACGCGTTCATTCCGCCTTCTGAAAGAGGCAGTTTGAAATCCAAATAGAACCGAACCCCCATTCCAGAAACTCATGGCAACCAACGTAGGTATTATCGGCGCAGGCGGTATGGTGCAGTATCACGCCGCAGGATTTAAGCAGGCAGGAGCTCATATTTTAGCGATCGCAGATCCCGCTCCTGGGGCTGCGAAAAAGACGGCTGAAAAATGGGGGATTCCACATGCCTATGAATCCGTTGAGGCGATGCTTGCAGCGCACAAGGAACTTGAGGCTGTTAGCATTATTGTTCCGAACAAATTCCACGCTTCGTTGGCCATTCAGTGTCTGAATGCGGGAAAGCACGTTTTCTGTGAGAAACCTCCGGCCCTAAACGCGGCCGAGGTGTTGGAGATTATCGAGGCGAGTCAGCGTTCCGGTAAGCATGTGATGTTCAACTTCAACAACCGCGCGCGTCCTGAATCGCAGGCGATGATGCAATACATCGAGCAGGGGCAGGTGGGGCGCATTAATTCCGCTCAGACGAAATGGATTCGGCGGACGGGGATTCCAGGCTTTGGCGGTTGGTTCACAACCAAGGCGTTATCCGGCGGAGGTCCGCTGATCGATCTTCTGCACATGGTGGATCTGGCGATGTATTTCATGGGCTATCCCGAGCCTGCGCACGTCCTCGGGCAGACCTTTAGCGACTTCATTCAGGACAAATCGTTCAAAGGACCTTGGGGGATTCCAGACCGCGAAGGCGGCGTAACGGATGTTGAGAATGCCGCTCATGGTTTTGTGACCTTCAAAACGGGGCAAGTTCTGACTTTGCAAGTCTCATGGGCGGAGATGGTCAAGCGGGAGGAGGTTTCCGTCGTGTTTCAAGGAACGAAGGCGGGAGGCAAGGTGGAGCGCCTTTTCGGAATTGATGGCATCGATGATACGGCGCTCGATACATGCGAATTGTACGTTCAAGAAAACGGCAACAGCGTGAATCGCAGTATCGTCACGCCGGCCTGTGAAGACATGGGACGGATCGGATCCGCCGCAAATTTCATCGAAGCGATTGAGGGGCGTGCGAAGCCATTGAATACGCCTGAACAAGCCTATCGGTTAATGCAGGTGATCGATGCCATTTACGCATCGGCTACCACCGGTAAGCCAATCTCTCTTTAATTGCCGCGCGCTGTGGGGGCCAGAGCCTCACAGCTAAATTTGCTGTAGAACAAGGAAGGCGCTCTCTCGCATTGCGACGGGCGCCTTTCGGTTTTCCAGGAATGAGGTTCGTGTGACGCGGGATAAGAAGTCATGCACCCACATCACGCCTCCGAAGTTCTTTCCGTTTCGATGTGAAAATGAAGCATCCTACCATTGCCGTTCTCGGATCTCTTAATTTGGATTTCACGCTTCAAGTTCCGCGGATTCCTCGCGCCGGCGAGACGTTAACGTCCGTGGGGTCGTATGTGCAGTTTGGAGGAAAGGGAGGCAATCAGGCGATTGCCGCGGCGCGGGCTGGCGGCAAAGTTTTCATGATCGGCTGTTTGGGAAAGGAAGACCACGGGCGCTCCTATTTGGAGCATTTGCGCGCCGAGGGCATTGATACCTGTGGCGTTCTTTCCGCAGAGGAGACCACGGGCTCAGCGTGGATCCTTGTCGATGAGCGAGGGGAGAATCTGATCGTTGTGACGCCCGGGGCGAACCGGCTCTTGGGCGAATCCCAAGTCGAAGCAAACGCGGAACAGATTCGCGCTTCAGATGCGCTATTGGTCCAGTTGGAAAGTCCAATCGAAGCGGTTAGGCGTGCCTCACAAATTGCGAGAGAGGCTGGGGTTCAGGTCATCCTCAATCCGTCCCCTTGTCCGCAGGGGGTTCGAAAATTGGGTCTCTTCGCAGACGTGTGGATTGTGAATGAACATGAAGCAGAGCAGGTGTCTGGGCTACCGTTTGGATTACTCGTGGAGAATCGAGCTGCAGTTTTGAAAGAATTGCAGGCGAGTGTTTTGGTTGTGACCAGAGGCTCGGCATCGACGATTGTGTTGAACTCAGACGGGCGAGTGTTTGAGGCGATTCCACCGAAGATCACTCCCGTCGATACGGTGGGGGCGGGGGATTCTTTTTCAGGAATGCTGGCGGTTTGCCTAAGCCGCGGCATGTCTTTCGGCGACGCGGTGGATCGCGCGAATACGGCGGGCGCTTTGGCGACGTTGAAGTTTGGCGCTCAGGCATCGATTCCGTGCGCAGCGGAAGTCGACGATTGGATTAGGGGTCGCTGAACGGAGAACCGTCTTTCTTGCGCTTATGTCTAAGAGATGGTGCCTGTTCTGCATTCCAGAGCGCCCACAATCCCGCTAGCTCTTTGACTCGGGTTGCTTCACTCGCCGCCAAATCCGTAGTTTTCCAAATATCATTTTGGACATTGAACAACTGCCACTCGTCGTCGCTCCGCAGTCGATCGTCAACCGGAAGATGCTGGCTAATAGGAGCCATGGAAGTGCAGTCCGGCCGAAGCAGTTTGTTATTATCCCAGAAGGGTGGGCTTCGTTGTGTAGACGAGGGCTTCTTGTTCGCATAAGTCCTGAACGACTTGGCCCCCACCGTTACCTCTCACCTCATTTCGGTGACTTCAAATCGCAGGTCCTTGTAGAGTCTAAATTAGATCATCGCTGGCTCCGGGCATCGGCGGATCGAGGAGGTTGCGCTTTGGATTTTTTCGCAGGTCCTTCCCAGAGCGGTTCCTGATTTTGGGAATCCCAGCGGTTCCAATCTTCGCTGAGCTTCTCAACGAGCTCGGGCTTTTCTGCGGCGAGATCCTTGCTTTCAGAAATATCTGAGCTGAGTTGATAGAGGGCTGGTTTAGTGGCGCCGTCTTTGACCAACTTCCAATCGCCGCTACGGATGGCCCATCGGTGCATTTCCGGCCGATTAGGCGGGAAGCGAAATCGCCAGTAGAGTGTGTCGTGGGGCGCTTGTTCATTTTTGCCAGTCAGGAAAGGAACGAGATTGGTTCCATCCAGCTTCCAGTCTCTCTCGGGAATGACCCCAGCCAGGGCCAGTGCGGTTGATGCAATATCCAAGCTGATGACCGGCTTGTCATAAGTCGAACCAGCAGGGATGTGTCCTTTCCATTGCGCTAAAAAAGGGATGCGGATGCCGCCTTCGAGAACTTGTCCCTTCACGCCCCGACACGGATCATTTTTAGACGTGTTCTGGCCGTATTCGAAGTCCCCGTCCGGTTGGGTGCGCTCTTTGCCAGTCGGCCCGCCATTGTCGCTCAGAAAGAATACCAGCGTGTCTTCCTCCAAGTTCGCCTCCTTAATCTTTTTTAGAACGCGGCCCACATTGGCATCCAGCGAAGACATCATTGCGAGCATCGTGCGGCGGTGTAGATCGGGGATGTGTGAAAACTTTGCGAGGTCTTCGTCTTTTGCCTCCATCGGCCAGTGTGGCGGAACAAATGCGACATATAGAAAGAACGGATCCTTTTGGTGGCGGTCGATAAAAGCCACGGCTTCGCGCGCGAACGCATCAGTTGAGTATTCCTTTTCCTGAACGGGATCCGCTCCGCGATAAATATCTGGGAGGAATCCGGTCTTCTTTTTGGGAAATAGAATTCCGCCGCTTGGATGCCAAAACGTTTCGTCAAAGCCCCGGTTATAAGGGCGAAATGACTCTCCTCGCCCGAGATGCCATTTACCGACCATCCCAGTAACATAACCCGCCGCCTTCATGCGGTCCGCGATCGTGCGTTGATCTACAGGCAATCCAGCAGAGGCCTCCGCGGCGGGCCCCGGGTTTGCCTCAAATCCAAAGCGGTTCTGGTATCGCCCCGTTATCAAGCCGGCGCGCGAAGGGCAGCACTGCGGCGCGCTCACGTATCCGGCGGTGCAGCGCACGCCATTCTTTGCGATAGAGTCGATGTTTGGCGAAATGACCTCCTTCGAACCTTGGCAGCCGAGATCTGCGTAACCCAGATCATCGGCGAGGAGGATGATAACATTGGATTTTCTTGCCACAGCATCAGCAGCGTAACCGGAAGAACTCAGTGCGATGGTAAGCACTGCGAGCAGCGGGAGAGTGTGCGTTCTCATAGAATCGGAGTGGGCAATTTGGGGGCGGTTTGTGGAAAAGGGTGATGCAGGAAGAGGATCTCGTGGGTTCAATCCCATCAAGGCATCATTGTCGGTGTGACGTGAATATCATCGAGTTCAATGCCTTCCTCGCCGCCGTTTTGCATCCAAAGGAGCTTTCGCTTTCCAGCGTTAAAATTCGCGCGCTTCAGCGTCTTGCTCCAGAGCGTTCCGTCGATGCTAACGGTGACCTTCTCCGCTTGGAAAATGAGCTGCACCTGATGCCACTCATTGCGTTTGAGATCCACTTTCTCGATGGGGAGGAATTCGTTCAAACGGAATACGCCGCTGATCTTGTCGGGCGGACGATTGTTCTGACGGAGCGGATGATTCTCGTCCTTTGAATGAGCGTCCACCTCGAGTTGCACCCCTTCGCGCAGCAACTTTACTCGCAACATGTGATCTTCACTGCCGAATCCGTCCTCGCCATCCACAAAAAACCAAATCGAACCGCCTTCGCCCAAGTATCTGTAGCGAAAGGAAATGGTGAGGTCTTTCCCTTGCACTGGCATGTAAACCATGGGCGGATACTTCCCGCCGCTCGATCCGCGCGTCCACAGAACGCCATCGCGGAGCTCGGTGTTTTTATTGGGAATCGGCGTGGAAAAACGCTTGGCGTCGAAGTCAGAGCCAAATGTCTCGTGAATTGAATCGGCAGACGGCTCGGCTGCAGCCAATGAAACGAGTGCGGTGAAGAGGAGAGCGCCGAGTCGGATCGAGTTCATTTTCATTGGGGGCTACACAGGATTGATCGTGATAATACATCTTATTTTCCTGGGAGCGGCACTTGCGAAGTGGTGCGAAGGTACGAGATCAAGTCGCGAACCTCTTCGTCAGAAAGCGCCTTCAGCAATCCCTCTGGCATCATCGAAACAGGCAATTTCTCGCGTGATTGAATCTCGGATTTTGAAAGGACGGTGTCTTGCCCGATCACCCGGAGCGTGACTTGTTGAGCGTCCTCAGCCGCGACAATTCCGGAGACCGTTCGACCGTCGCGAGTGGTGATGACCACAAGGTGATAGGCCTCCTGCATGATCTCGCTGGGGTTAATGATCTCCGTGAGGATGTAGTCTAGATTCGCGCGGTTGGAGCCCGTGAGATCCGGGCCGACGTTCCCGCCGGAGCCGTAGAGGCTGTGGCAGAGGGTGCAGGTGCGCTCGAAGAGCATGCGGCCCTTGGAGACATCGGCTTTGGCGAGGTAGGTGTCGGTTAGAAGCGCCTTATACTTGGCCATGTCAGCAGCCTTGTCGCTGTTGAGCTGTGTAATCGGTCCCCAGAATTCGACAAACGAAGGTCCAATGACTCGGTAGAGTTGGCGAGCGGCAAACGCGCTGACATCGCTCTTGGGGATGCGGTTGTCTTTGAGAGCCTTCACCAGCGCCTCGGCTGTGCTCCGTCGTCCGGAGAGTGTGAGGATGGCTTCGGCCTTGTCCGCACTGGAAAAGGAGGCGTAGTGCGCGAGGAGTTGCTGCGCAATCCTTGGATCATCAAATGCGGCGAGCGCACGAATCGCATCACGGCAGAGCAAATCTTCATCGAGCAGTGACAGTACGGTAGCCAGCGCTGGAGTGTGGGCATCGCGGGCGAACGACTGCAAAATGTCTCGGCGTTGCGGGATGGGCGTTGTCTTGTTTTGGAGTGTGGCAAGTAGCGCGCCGGCGGCATTGGCGTCGCCAAACAGTTGTTTGATCTGCACAACAAATTCACGGATCTTTGGATCGTTGCTCGCGGTGAGATCGGCGGCGGCGGACTCCCAGTTGCTGGGAGCCTTTACCTCACGGCGATCAAGCGATTTGAGTCCGTCGCGGAGGCCCTCGAGAAAAAGAAGTCGGGTGTTCAAGTCTTTCGTGAGCGTGAGAGCGGTCACGACGGCTTCGGCTTGTTTTGCGCTGCAAGCCCGACGCGCCACGAACTTCGCGATTGCTGGGATCTGAGTGCGAGCGCTCAGGGCGAGAGCACGGGGAGTATCTGCAGGAACGAGAGGCTCGATGCCGAACCAGATCATCTTGGGGAGATTGTGATCTGCGTCATCTTCTGCGTGGGCAATCAGATGTTGTGCGATCGGCCAACGATCTACCAGAGGCATCCGCTGCAGCGCGGCAGCGACATAGAGACGGACGATCGGAGATGGATCCTTCTGCGCGAGGAGCGCGAGTTTATCGAGGGCCGCGCGACTATAAGCATGGTCTTCCCCTAGGAGCTGGACTGACCAACCCCGGATGTACGGCTCGGCGTGATCGAGCAGAGGCAGGAGAAGATCAGCCGGAAGGTTCTGCGTGACGTGGAGTGCCCAAAGAGCGCGAAGCTTGTGGGCGGCAGATTTGGATTGCGCGAACAGCTCCCAAAGGCGCGATGGAACGGATGAATCGAGGCGTCCCTCGATGGCTCGCTGCTGAAGAAGGACGCGTGCTCGACGGCTATACCAGTCGTTCCGGTGGGTCAGCAGGGCGACTAACTCGATGTCGGATTGAGCTGCGAGATTGAGATTTGAAGTGCCCGGTAGACCCTTTGGCGCGAGACGGTAGATGCGACCGGTATCCTTGTCGTGGATGGCATTTCCGCAGATCTCGGTATCGTGCCAGTCGAGCGTGTAAACGGCTCCGTCCGGGCCGATTTCCGTACTGAACCCAACCCACGCATTATCGTTTGCGAGAAGCGTCTCGTCTCCATGGTGACCAAGAAATCCTGAGCCTTTTGGTTCGAGAATGTCTGTAAGAACGGCGTGCTCGTGGAGGTTCGCCATGAAAATTCGATTGTGGTATTCCTTCGGAAACACGTCGGCCAGGTAGACGCGAGCGCCCCCGTGGGCTGAGCGGTGCCGATGGTCAGTGATCGTCTTGATATCATCGAAGACGTAAGGGTTGATGTGCTTGCCGCCCTGCCGATGATAGATCCCACCGGGGACGACATGCCAGAGGTGTGGAATCACGCAGGCGGTGATGAAGATCTGACCGTGGTCATCAAAATCAATGCCCCAAGGATTGCTGAAACCGTGGGCGACCACTTCAAAACGATCCTTTTTTGGATGATACCGCCACACTCCGCCGTCGATGAATTGACCGTCTTTGACTTCAATATTGGTCGGGAACGGATCCCCCTTTTGCAGGATCGTTCCGCCATTTAACGGCTTTCCTACGGTCGAGGGCGTCGCAAATCCCTGGCAACCGTACAGCCAGCCATCTGGTCCCCAGGAAAAGCTATTCAGGACCTCGTGCCGATCTCGGATGCCCCAGCCCGTAAGGCGCACTTCGAAATCTCCGTCAGGCTTGTCGTCGTGATTTTTGTCCGGAATAAAAAGGAGATTCGGCGGGGCACCGAGCCACAGCCCGTCGAATCCAACCGCAATCGCGGAGGGAAACGGAATCCCTTCCATAAAAACCGAGCGCTTATCAAATTTTCCGTCACCGTCCGTATCTTCAAGGATGAGAATTCGGCTGTTTCCGTCCGCGGAGAACCCAGTACTGCGAGTCTCGTAATCCCGATTTTCAGCGACCCAGAGACGGCCGCGGTCATCCCAGCAAAAGGCCATGGGTTGGGTGATCATGGGCTCCACGGCGGCGAGTTTTACTTCGAGCCCGTGGGGGACAGTCATTTTTGCAACTGCTTGTTCGCCGGTGAGGAAAGTGGCTGCTTTGCCGCCTTCGCGCGATAGGCGTGTGGATTCACCGTAAATGGTTTTTTGGCTAAAGGCTTCCCAGGATCTGTTCACGGCTTCTTGGTCGAGTTTGCCCGTGTAAACGACGAACTGGTGGCGCACCGTTTCGGACTGTCCCTTTGGAATGGTCCAATCGCCAGTGATTGCGCGGCAGGGTCCAACTCCCATTTGGCCGTCCACACGCCAGGCGGTTGGATAGCCGGTGTTCTTTGGATGATCAAAAATGGCGATGTGCGCTTGGTCTGCGCGCCCATCTAGCTTGAGCCCGAGATCCACCCACAAGGCGTTCTTTGTGTTTGCGAGCTCGTTGCGGAGTCGATCGTTGTTTACGACACCGCCTTCCATGCCAGGCCTCCACGGCATCCGAAGGAAAAGTCCGCCGTACGGCTCTTTTGCCATGGTGAGATCGACGAGACCTTCTCCTTTCCATTCCAAATCGAGTAGATAGCGATCGCCGTTATCGCGCATCGTCCACACCTGTGTCTCCGCCATGATTGGTTTCCCTTCGGCGTCGAGTAGTTGATAGACCGTGGTCCACTTGACTGTCTCGCCGTTGGCGACCAGCGGTATGCTAGAGACCTTTCGCCAAAATCCTTGGCCTGGGTTGTGAAAGTAATCACGGCCATTCACCTGCTTGAGTCCCCAATAGAGTCCGGTCTGATGCTTGTGATGGCTTGGACTGAACTCCGTCAGTACGCCTTTTCCGTCTGGAGAAACGATCGGATGCAGGTAGGGGCGGAAGTCCGGGCGCGCATTTTGTGTGAGGATGGGCTCTGCAACATTCTCGCGGTAGACCGAGATGGTATGAGTCGCGTCGTCCTGACGGAGGGTCAGGGTGGCGGCGTTGACCTGAATGGAGAGAGCTGCGCTGAGGACTGCAAAGAGGAGTTGCCACGCATTGGGATTCTTGTTCATAGAAAATGATTGAACGATGGACCGAACATACAGCGGCTTTCTTTTCATCCTCGGACATTGTTTGTTAGCAATCGGACGCTCGGGTTGGTTCCGCGGATCCCTTAGAACGGACGTCTGTACTGGGGATGAAAAGCGTCGATGGCCGCTAGGTGCCGAGCGAGGCACGCTGGAAATAGGAACGATTTGTGAATGCGATCCCTCGTCTAGTCGCGGGAAAGCAAATGGTTTGTGATCGATTGGCGATTGCCGGATCTGCGCAGAGTTCTTATCAGCGGCGGGTGTCGTACCTTTTCGGAAGAACGCGCCAGTGTCCGTGAGCGAAAACGGTTGCCCCCTGCGAGTGGGGTGCTGTTCTGACGCAATGCTGGCGCGGGTTCGAAACAAACTGGGGTGGCAGCATCGGCGTTTGTGAAGCGCTCGATTTGAAAATAAATTGGTGGGGGCTCTAAAGCGACTTTGAGAGGATCGTATCCTTAAGGGTTCGCGGGCTTTGAACCGAGCCAGCGTGCCGCATTTTCGACGACTCGAAGGGGCTCGCTTTGTTTGAAAATAGGATAAGTTTCGTGGCCTGGTCTGAAGTAGAACACGCGGCCTTTTCCAACCTTCCACACCATTCCGCTGCGGAAGTATTCGCCCTTATCCCACTTTTCTTCGAAGACAACTTCATCGGGAGTGGGAACATGGTAAGGCTCGCCATACATTTCGGTCTGAGGAATATCCCAATGGTGGGGCAGGCCGGAAGCGATTGGATGTGTCGGCAGCAGCGTGGTGAGATGTCCTGGAGCGGCGTCAGCGCGGTAAGCTGGAAACACGCATTGTGGGAGCGTTAGTTGCCAGGTGTCGCCAACACGTTTGAGCGACGGAGTCAGCGGAGCATCATTCTTCACCCCTTTGTAGTACGGGTGGTCATTCACAAACTCCCATTTTGCGGAGGAGCGTTCGGATTCCGGAATTTGGGTAAGTGCGTCGGCTTTGGCGCGTTCTTGCATCAGTCTGACGAATGGCTTTGCCCAATGTGCGGAGTGCAATGCAACGAATCCAAGTTTGCCATCGAGCACGCGTTTGACGATGGCCTCCATGCGTGCGTCGTCTTGATCCTTCACGCGACGATGGCACCAAAAGATGACGACATCAGTGGCATCGAGGGTTGCATCGTCGAGGCCCTGCTCGGGATCATCGAGGCGCACCGATTTTACTTGGAGGTCGGTCTGCGTTTGGAGATGTGCGGCGATCGTTTCGCCGAGGAATCGGCTTCCGTAAGCCTCTGTTTGTTGGGGTTGTTGTTCGTCCCAAACAAGAACCCGGATCGGGGTGGCCGCATTGACAATGGCCAAGGGGCTCAGAAAAAAAGCGACGAGGAGTGAGAGAAAAGGTTTCATCTTGTTGGGTCTAGGGAGGGAATCAGGATGCCGGTTGTTTTTGCGGGAAGAAGAGGTGGGTTTCTATTTTTCAGGTGAGATACCGCGATTCGGCGAGATAAGCCGAGAGCATCTTTCGAGCGTACGGATCCATGCCATGGATAATTTTGATTTATGGATGTCCATTATTCGCAAACTTTCGGTGTGATGTAGATATGGATGTCCTGAATGTGTACCCTGAATGATGTTCTAATGGGCGTGTGCACTGAGCGGACCAAGGGGCTGACAATGTGAGGAAGATCGCTCTCAGTGTAACAATTGGAAATCTCCTGGGGCGATAAACCAGAATAGCTCCGCTGAGTATGCGTCGATTATTGACCTCTTGCCACGTTGCAGTCGTGTCGAGGCAAGGGAGTTTCTGCAAGGATTTGCGTGATTGATATCTGATATTCTGAGGCGCGAGGCGTGGGTCTAGAGTGGGTTCGGGAATAGGGGCGAGGAAAACACTTAATCCATGTTGGTGTTTGCAGGCGTTCGGACTATTAGTCGGCCGTCGGAGCGGTCTGAATCGATAACTTACCTATGATGGAGCCGACCCTATTTCTAAAAAACCTCTGGTATTTCGCTCTTCCCGGGAGCGAGCTCAAGAGTGGGAAACTGGTTCAGCGAAAGATTTTAGGTGAGCCGATTGTTTTTGGAAGAGATGCCTCAGGAAAACCTTTCGCGCTCAGGGACAACTGTCCCCACCGTGGGGTGCCGCTTTCGGAGGGGACCTTTGATGGCGAGACAATCCAGTGCTGTTATCACGGGTGGAGGTTTGATTGCGCGGGCGCTTGTCGCGAAATTCCGGCGCTCGCGGATGCAAAATTGAACCTCTCCAAGATTCGAGCATTTGCCTATCCATGCCGTGAGATGCACGGGACGGTTTGGGTTTACATTCCTGAGAACAAGCTCAATGGACATGGCGGTCCGGCTGCTTTGCCGGATCTTTTGATTCCGGAAGATGAGACGTTCCTGCATGTCGATCGTTTCTTGATCGAAGGAGATATCGACCAAGCGACCATTGGATTGATTGACCCGGCGCATGTGAACTTTGTGCATCGGTCTTGGTTTTGGCGGAGTCAAAAATCGGCCAAGTTAAAGGAGAAGGAGTTTGAGCCTTTCGACTTGGGATTTCGGATGAAGCGGCATCGGCCGTCTGAAAATACGAAAGGTTATTCGATTCTGAGGGGTAGAATTTCGACGGAGATCAGCTTTCAACTGCCCGGCCATCGGTTTGAGCATATTCAAGTGGGCGAGAAAGACTCGGTCGTTTCGATTACGCTTCTGACTCCCGTGGACGAGACGACAACGGAACTGAATCACTTTGTTTATAGTTCACTGCCTTGGATCAAATATTTGTGGTGGCCGCTGGTGAGACTTGGTCGGGCGTTTATCTGTCAGGATGTAAAGGTGTTTCGAAAATTGAAAAAAGGTTTGGAGTCCCACCCGAAAGTCATGTTGGTGGGGGATCCAGACGCTCAAGCGCGATGGTATTTTGAGCTAAAAAAGCAGTGGAAATTGGCTCAGGACACGCAGACAGATTTCGTAAATCCGCTATCGCCAGCCACCCTCCGTTGGGTGACCTGATTTTTTCGCAGGGGGCCTCCTGCTCAAGGGGTAGGGGAAGATCTGTGTTGTACATAGGTCTTCGCACTCAGAATGGGGTAGCTCGTCACCGACGCTCATTCCTCCAAATCCGAAACTGCGTTCTCATCGTTAGCACTAAAGAGAAGCGTTCTGCGCATTCACCGCTTTTGATGCATGAGGCTAAGGGCATTCGTAAAAGGAGTGGTGGATGCAGGGGCGCAGAGGTTGGGTGGGGTGCGATGCTTTAAGTAGGCGTTTCGGATCGATGGAAAGGGATCGGCGCTGACAGTTTTTGTGGTTTCGGGAGCATGAAGCTCTGCGAAAAAAGCGGATAGGACGGCGAAACAAGGGGAAGCGGCTATGGAATTGGTTGTTGTTGTTGTCAATTTCGAGACCCCGCAACTTACGCGGGACTGCCTAGAGTCATTGGAGAAGGAAAGGGAGGGGGGGCCGCATTTTTCGGTGATGCTCGTTGAGAATGGTTCCCGCGATGACTCCAAAGAATTCTTGGAACAAGCAATCGCAGAGCGTCATTGGGGGTCTTGGGTGACGCTGATTTGTGAGTCTACCAACCTTGGATTTGCGGGAGGCAATAACGCCGCGATCCGAAGGGTGTTGGGATGGCAGGATCCCCCCACGTGGGTGTTGCTGCTCAACAGTGATACGATCGTTCATTCTGGGGCGTTGGAAAAAGCGGTTTCCAGAATGAGGCGGGACAGTGAAATTGGAGTCCTGAGCTGCATGGTGAGGAATCGAGATGGATCGGTGCAGAATGTATGCCGGAGATTTTGGAGGCCGGATCGGGAGACGGTGAAGGCGTTGGGTTTGCCCTACCGGTTTCCGCGTCTTTTCGGATGGGCCGATCCAGAGGATCAGGAGTGGAACCGAGAGACGACCGCGCGTGAGGTGGAGTGGATCGGAGGTGCGTTTATGCTTTTGCGAGTCGAGGCGCTTCGAGTGGTAGGATTGTTGGACGAGACGTTTTTCTTTTATGGGGAGGATGTGGAGTTGTGCTTAAGGATGAGGCGGGCGGGATGGCGTGTGTTTTTTGATCCGGCTGGGACGGTCACGCATCTTGGTGGGGGGTCATCGGATGAGGCGAAGATGGCGCAGCGGCATCGATTGGAGTTGCGGTGGGAGGCACGGTTCTCGTTTTTGAGGCGGTGTTATGGGCCGGTGAGCGCGGCTTGGGTCAGGGGGGTATACACGGTGGCGGTGTTCTTGAATTTGTTGAGCCTGAGTGTATCGGGGAGACGCGGAGGTCCAGGATGGAGAAGGATTCTGTTGGATTTGCAGGTGCTTCTGGGCGGTGGAAGGGGGCGTGCATGAGAGCTTGTTCTGTGAACCGCTTGAGGGTGTGTTTTGCGTTGCCCGGATTTCATCGAGTGCGCCGCGGGGCGGAGTTGGCGTTGGAGGCGGTGGCGGAGAGATTGGCGAAGCGCGGAGATTTCGAGGTGACGGTGATTGGTGGAGGAGTTGCGAGGAAGGATGCGCCTTATCGATTTTTGCACGCACCGATGGTGGATCGGAAAAAGTTTGAGGGGTGGGGCTCCATGGGGCCTATGCGCAACGAATATCGATGGGAGGAGGCGAGTTTCCTGCCTGGGCTGTGGAGAGCGTACCGGGCTGTGGAGAGCGAAGTGAGCGTGACTTGCAGTTATCCGTTTACGAGTTGGATGTTGCGCATGGGCGGTGCCCGGAAGGGAACGCGGCATGTATTTGTGACTCAAAATGGGGATTGGCCTGCGCGGAGGGTCAACGCGGAGTACCGGTGGTTTTCATGCGAGGGTTTGGTCTGCACCAACCCTCAATATTTTCGGCGACATCGTGAGCGTTGGAGGAGTGTATTCATTCCGAATGGGATTGATTCCTCTCGGTTCAGTCCCGGTCCGAAGGATCGCGCGAGGTTTGGATTGCCAGAGGGAAAAGTGGTGGTGCTGATGGTGAGTGCACTGACGGAAGCCAAGCGGGTTTTGGAAGCAGTGCGATCGGTCGCCCAGTTTGGGGATGATGTCTTTTTGGCGGTTGCTGGGGAAGGTCCGTTGGAGGATGAGTTTGACGCATTAGCCCATCGGTTGCTTCCTGGGAGGGCGATGCGGTTGAGTGTGAATCCGGAGCAGATGCCCGACTTATATCGGAGTTGTGATGTGTTTTTGCATATGAGCTTGGACGAAGCGTTTGGGAACGTTTTTCTGGAGGCGCTCAGCAGCGGGTTGCCGGTTGTCGCGCATGACTGTGAAAACACACGGTGGATTTTTGGAAAGGAGGATGATGCTATCGGTGGGGCGTTTCGGAGACAGATGGAAGCGGCCCATGAAAATGGGCTGGCGTATTTGGTCGACACCCAGAAGGCAGAGGAGGTTGTTCATGCGCTCAGGCAGGCGGCGAGTGAGGCGGAGGGGCTTTCCGATAGGAGAGAATCGAGGCATGCGTTTGTGGCGTCCCGATTTAGTTGGGATCGGAGTGCTGAAGCTTATGCGGAGTTTTTGAAGGAGGTGGCACGAGCATGAGGCGCTTTGATTTGATGCTTGGGGTGGTGGTGATCGGACGGAATGAGGCGGTGCATCTTGAGGAGTCGTTATTGTCGGTGCTGAGTCAGGCAGATGTGCTTGTTTACGTGGATTCTGCATCCACGGATGGAAGTGTTGCAGTGGCGAAATCGCTGGGAGTGGATGTGATCGAACTCAGTGCATCTTGTTGTTTGAATGCTGGTCGGGCTCGCAACGAGGGAATGCGTTGGATGCTTCAGCAGCATCCCAAGATGGAGATGGTGCAATTCTTGGACGCGGATTGCGTCTTAAAGGATGGATGGTTGAGCGAGGCACATGAGTGGTTGGAAGCCGATCCGATGGTTGGTGCGGTTTGCGGCCGTCGCCGTGAGAGATTTGGTTGGAAGTCTATCTACAACCGGCTTTGTGACATTGAATGGAACACCCCTACAGGATTGGTGAAGTCCTTTGGGGGCGATGTGATGGTGCGTGTCTTGGCCTTTGAGGAAGCCGGCGGATTTCACGATAATTTGCCTGGGGGCGAGGAGCCGGATTTGAGTTTTCGGATGCGCCGGGCTGGCTGGGAAATTCGGAGGGTGGACTCGGAGATGAGCTTGCACGATGCGGCGATCCTCGATTTTGGAACGTGGTGGCGGCGGATGATCCGAGGGGGATACGGTGCGGGTTGGGTTGTGGCGATGTGGAGACGGCAGGTTCCTACAGGCGAAGCGCCATTTTACGGATTGACGCGGAGTGCCCGAATCTGGACGGACGGATGGATAGCGCTCTTGGTGACGAGCATCCTGTTGGGTGGTTTAATTCAAGGATCTGCTGGTGCGCTGGCTGGTGCTCTTTTAGCCGTCTTGGTTTTTGCGCTTCAGGCCGTGCGGATTGCAGGCCACGTGCGTGGTAGGGGAGGGCTTCGGGACCGTATTTGGTATGGAGGATTTATGATGATTGGAAAATGGGCACAGCGATTTGGGCTGGCATGTCAGCGGCGGGATGAGGCATCTGGTCGCTGCGCTCGGTTGAAAGAGTACAGGGGATGTAACGGGAACCGATGAAGGCGTGGGAGGCTTACCAAATCGACCGTGGGCGGTACCCGAAGAAGGCGTTTTTTCGGGAGCAATCGCTCTGGGCGGTTTGGGTGT
>CANFNA010000046.1 GCA_947448395.1 Chthoniobacteraceae bacterium | reverse complement strand
GAGGCGAGTAATTCAGCTGGGACCGTGACGAGCAAGGCGGCGTTGGTGAAGTTGTATGAGCCAGTGAGTGTGACGGCGCGGATGGTGAGTGGAGGAGCGGTGAATGGGGGAACGTTGGTGGGGGGAAGCGTGGTGAGTTCTGTAGATCCGAACAGTTCTGTGACGCTGCAAGCGCAGGCGGTTGGAGATTTGATTGATCCGGTGGAGACGGCGTATCAGTGGTATCGACTCAATAGTGCGAAGGTGTGGACGGTGATGAAGGGAGCGACTGGGCCGCTATTGAGGTTGGAAGGAGTGCGTGAGAGTGACGACGTGTTCTATCGGGTAAGGGCGCTTGGGAAGGTGAATGGAGGAGTGGATAGTGATGCGATTCGGTTAGCGGTGAATGATCCGGTGGCGTTTGGGAGTGGGCAGGTGAGGAAGGACGTGTCGCTTGTGCAGGGAGAGGCGGTGGTGCTGTCTGTTGCGGCGACAGGGTATGATGTTCACTACCAGTGGACGCGGGACGGGCAGCCTGTTGGGACGGATTCACCGATGTATGTGATTAACCGAGCCGCAGCGGTTGATGCTGGGACGTACGGAGTGGTTTTGAGCAACCGGTTTTCGCGAGCAGGCGCGACGGCATCGACAATGGAACAGCCCAATGCTGTGACGTTGCCGAGGGAGGTTGCCAGAGTGAGCGTGAAGATGGGGCCGGTGTTGGAGAAGTTGGCGTTTAAGTTGGGGAGTGGCTTTGGGACTGGAGAGGTGTTGGAGAGACCGGACAGTGTGATTGTGGATGAAGGGCGAGGGTTTGTGATTGGAGCGAAAGTGGTGTCGAGTGCGTCGTCATCGGTGAGCTATCAGTGGCGTCGCAATGGGGTGGTGCTTGGAGGGGAATCAGGTCGCGTGAATGGGGTTGGCAATGCTGGGGTGAATGAGGTTCGACTGATGGTGCCGGCGGCGGTTGGAGGATCGTCTGGAGTGTACGATGTGGTGGTGAGTAACGAGTGGGGATCGACGGTGAGCACGCCGGTGAGTGTGATGGTGGATTTGAAGCCCGCGATCACGGTGCAGCCATCTGATGTGCTGGCGAGCGAGGGGAGTTCTGCGACGTTCCGGGTGGAGTCCGTGGGAACAGGGTTGAGTTACCGGTGGATCATGGGATCGAGTGCAGCGTTTTCGGACGGGCAGGAGATTGGGGTGGATCCGATATTATCGTTGGTGAATGTGGGGACGTATTTGAGTGGGAAGGTTGTGAAGGCAGTGGTGAGCAAAACGGTGGGAGGATCGGTCGTGTCAGTGGAGAGTCGGGCTGCGAAGTTGACGGTGACGACGCCTGGGGACATCACGGTTGGAGAGATTGCGTTTAGCGGGTTAAGTGGTGAGGGAGTGGCGGTGCCGGGGTCGAAGGTGGTGGGGAGTGCGAGTGTGAAGGGAAGCGGGACATTAACGGCGCGGTGGAGGAAGGACGGGGTTGAGATTGGGGAAGCAGGCGGGGTTGTTGGGGGGAATGGAATCGTGACGTTGGCGCTGACGGTAGGGAACAACTCGGGAGGAGTGTACGATTTGGTGGTGAGCAATGGAGCGAACGTTGCGTATGGGAAACCGCTGTCGTTGGTGGTGGATCCGCGGATGGAATTGTTTGAGGGACCGAGTTCTGTGAATCCGGGGGATGGGATTCGGTTTAGAGCGAAGATGGCGAGTGTGAAGGCATTGAAGTATCAATGGCTGTTCCGATCTGAATCGACGAAGTCGTGGAGCGCGCTTGTGGAGAGTGGGCGTGTGAGCGGAGTGAGCTCTGAGACACTGATGGTGCAGGGAGCTACGGAAGCGGATGGGGGGCAGTACCGGGTGGAAGTTCGGTATGCGGACGGGAGCAATCCTTCGGTTGTGGTGAGTGAGGAGGTTCTGTTGACGGTGTCTGGATTGAAGATTGTGACGCCGCCGAAGGGATTGACGTTGGAGGAGGGAACGAGTGGGACGTTGAGTGTGACGGCGCTGAATGCGACTGGGTACCGTTGGTTGAAGGATGGCGTTGCGGTAGTTGTTGGCGGGAGTGGATCGAGTCTTGTGGTGAGTGGGAGTGCAGCGTCGGCAGGGTTGTATCAGGTGGAGGTATCGAATTCCGGATCATCGCTGACGAGTGGAGCGGTGAGTGTGGTTGTGAAGGAGGCGTTGAAGGTTGGGATCGAAGGGCTCTCGGAAGCGCCGCTTGGGTCGTCGGTTAATTTGACGGCGCTGGTGAGCGGGAGTGATACGGCAGTTGTGACGTGGACGAAGGATGGGAATCAGGTTGGGACAGGGAGACGGTTGCGGATCAGTCCTGTGACGCAGTCAGATGGTGGAGTGTATGCGGTGGAGGCTAAAGATGGGCAGAAGGTCGCGAGAGCGGAGTGGAGGCTGCAGGTGAGGAATGTGCCGCAGATCTTGGTGGGTCCAGCGACGCAGAGTGTTGGGAGTGGTGCATCTGCGCGGTTGTTTGTAGTGGCGCGCTACAATGGAGGATTGCGTTATCAGTGGTACCGGAATGGGACAGCGATTTCTGGAGCGACGAGTCGGCAGTGGAGTGTGGGATGGGCGGGAGTGTCTGAGGGTGGGGATGTGTACACGGTTCGGGTGACGAGCGTGACGGATGAGGGTGCGTACGCTGAGGGGTCTGCGAGAGTGACGCGGAAGTCTGAATCTGGGTCAGTGTTAGAGGGTGGAACGCGGGTTGGAACGGACGTTGGAGTGGTGAGTGCGGCGACGTGGTGGGTTTATGCCGTGGAAGCGAAGGGGAGCTCTTGGAATGGATCGGAGCGAGAAGCGGATGGAGACAAGCTTGGGTATTGGATGGTGGAACGGATTGTGGATGGGAGTTCTGGTGAGGCTCGGAGTGGGCGATCTGTGTGGGTGTGGGCAGGATCTTCGGATGAGTGGGGGAGTGCGGATCAGACGGTGCAGGAAGTTGGGGCGACGGTTCGTGCGGAGTACTCGGATGTTGCGAGTCGTCTTGGGAGCGGAGGTGTTTTGGAGACTTTTGTGATGAGCGGACGATTGGAGGCTGGAGGTGATGCGGCGTTGTATGGGGCTCCAGAAGTGATGTTCGGGGAGTTAGAAGGCACGCGGAGCTACGATTTGGAGCTGAGTTGGGACACCGCTACAACGTTAAGCGTGGACGGAGTGAGGACGCTTGAAGAAGCGGTGCAGATCGTGCGAGGCGCCTTGGATTCAACGCAAAGCGGCGAGTGACGGAGTGCGCGATAGCGAAGGACTTTGAGGTCGCAGCGCCTAAATGCGAAGTGGTTTAGACGCGTATTCGGTGGCCGCCAAATTCAGGTACTAATTTTTCCCCTGCGTCTGAGAGCTATTGGGATCGGGCGCAAGTGGGCCGATGAAGTTTGGATCTCCAGGAAATGGGGTGGGCGAGGGAGTTGGCTTGGGCCTTGGCTTAGTTGAGTCCTCAAAAAAGAAGAGCTCTCCAGCGTAACCGCCGAGCTCTTGGAGGAGGGAGTCGCAACGCGTCCACCATTGTTCGTAGTTTGGGACTTGTCGCGGGCTTTCTGCGGTTCCAGGAAACACAAGATAAGTGACCTTCAGGTCGTTCTCTGGACGGGCACCGCCGGATGCTTTTTGGGAAATCTCCCGGCATAATCGCAGGGAGGCTTCTCCAGATTTATAGCTGGGCCCTGCGTCGCCGACGATTGCTGGGAAGAGACGGCTTCCGTGAATGACGACGCAAAAGTCCCCGACTTTGGCAGGTGGCTCGGAGCCCTTGCGCGAGACCATGGGGATGGGCAAGACCACGTACGGGTCGAGACTGCCGACCAGAAAACTCTTGGTTTTGAGGTCAACCAATTCCGCTTTGAGCGTGGTTTGGCGCTCGGAGAGCTCCTTTTTTCTGGCCGGTGTGAGTTTATCAGTGGCTATCTCTTTTTCGCATTCGCGAAGACGTTTCTCCCACTCGGGAAGGAAAGGGTTCGCCCGTTTTGAGAGCTTTGGCCATCGATAACTCGTGAACGGCTGAAAGGTCGACGACTCCCCGGTGGGGGTATTTAAGCGGTCGCCATCGGACCCATCGGTGTCGACGTCCATGTCAGCTTGAACGAGGAGAGCGCGGCGATGGGTATCTGGGTGTTCGAGTTCGAGAATGGTTTCGGTATCGAAGAAGTTGTGCCGAGAGAGAAGAGAGTCGAGTCGAGCGAGGTTGGATTGAACATTGGCTACCTTCCGCTGATAAAGCTCCTCAAAGATGGCCGAGGGTTTGGCCGTTGAGAGGAGTGACTCTAGGGAGGGCAGGAGGTTTGGAATTTCGGGGTTGAGCTTCTGTAACTCTGGAAGGCTTTGATGAGGACGAGGCACACGGACACGCACCGTAAGGTCCAATTCGTAACTGCCAGGATCTTGGCGTTCGGTGGTCGCGGTCGTTCCGAAGTCTGCTTGAAGAGTGGCTTTGATTTGAATCCCACTGAATAGACGAGCCGTATCCATCTTCTTGTAGGGGATGGTGGGCAATTTCGAAGAAAGAGGAGGCTCTGGCGGTTGAACTTCCTCGACCTCAGGGCGCACGCCTTCAGGGCTTGTTTGCCTTTTGCAGGCAGTCTGAAGGGAGACCGCTGTGAGGAAGACAGCGGCCCCAAAATGGCAGGTGCGAAAAGAAGATGCCACACGCATGCGAATGCAACTTGAGAAGGTTGTTTCGGGCATCCGTGAGGTTTTGCGAATTTAGCGTTTCGCGTCTTCGCTTTTTTCTGGAAGCGGAGGTTGCAGACCTGTCTGTCCAGCAGGAGGAGCCTGTTGCCCTCCTTTTGCGCTCAATACGACGACTCCGAGAATGAGTCCGATTATGCTGAGCACTATCATTGGGACAGCGGGCATAGCGACGCCCTTTTTGAGATAAGCGGGGAGAAAGCGTCCGAGAAGAAGCGCGGAGACGACCAATCCCAAAATGGCGCCGAGGGTTGTTTTTGAGGAGAGCCAGTTGCCTGCTAGGGCTAGAAGGATTCCGGAGACAACTCCGGCGATTAAGGAGGGCTTACTTCCGGCCTTCAAAAAGCCCATCAAGCCACCGGCAGCAGTGAGGGCAGCGAACACGAAGAAGTAGATTTTGGTAAATGCGATCATCGAGGGATGGTAGCGCACAAGATGGTGGGACCGAAAGGCGAGAAAATCACCCTGCTATTCATAGGGATGGATTCAAGAGACGCTGTGCTGCGCCGGTCTTGTGGATTCATTCCTTTAAAAAGGTCGTGTGTGCAGTGTGAATCCGTTGCGCTCTTGGGAGAGCGAGGCCATTCTTTTTGGATGGGCGCGTCTAAAATCCCAACGGAATCACTGGGCTTCCAACTGGAAGGTCAGCCGACCCGTTTTGCCCGGGTGGTTGTTGATGATTCTGGAAGTCGGATTTTCGACTATGCGATTCCGGCTGGGATTGAAGTGAGGGTGGGATCTCGGGTGCGAATTCCCGTTCGAACACGGACGGTGATGGGAACGGTCTTGGAGATTACGGAGACCTCGGAGGTCACAGGGGTTCGTCCAATCGCCTCAGTGGAGAGTGGCGAACCGGCGCTCAATCCGGCTCTCTTGAAGTTGGCGGGTTGGATGGCGGATTATTACTGCTGCCCACTGGAGGCGGCAATTCGTTCGGTTTTACCGCAGGTGATTCGAAAGTCGGAGGTGCGTCATTTGCAGAGACAGATGGTGCGCTTGGTGAGGAATCCTGAATCTCGAGAGATTGAGCCGCTTCGGGCGCGAGCGCCATTACAAGAGGCGGCGATTCGCGAGTTGGTGGCGGCGGGTGGAAAATTGGCGGCAACGGAATTGGCGAGTCGAGCGGACGCGGGACATGCGGTGGTGCGGGCACTGGAGCGGAAGGGGTGGGTGGAGATTGAGTTGGAGCGGGTGGAGCGCGATCCCTTTAAAAATGAGCAATTTGTGGAAGCGCCTTGTTTGGCCCTTAATGAGGAGCAAGCGCAGGTTTTTGCAAGCGTATGCGCAGGTTTGACGCCCGTGCCGGAGGGCGGTAGTGCGCCCAAGCCGTTTTTGCTGCACGGGGTCACAGGGAGTGGGAAAACGGAGATTTATCTTCAGGCAATTCAACGGGTTTTGGAGCAGGGCAGAACGGCGATCATGTTGGTGCCGGAAATCTCACTGACCCCTCAGACGGTTGAACGTTTTAAGAGCCGGTTTGCGGCGACGCAGCATGAGGTTGCGGTTTTGCACAGCCATTTATCGGAAGGGGAGCGGCATGATGAGTGGCATCGGATTCGAAGTGGTCGCGCGCGGATTGTAATTGGTGCACGGAGTGCAGTATTTGCGCCGTTGGAAAATCTGGGGTTGATCGTAGTCGATGAAGAGCATGAGCCTTCGTACAAGCAGGAGGAGGCGCCGCGTTACCATGGACGGGATGTGGCGGTGTTGCGCGGAAATCTGGAGCGCTGTGCCGTTTTGCTGGGGTCCGCGACGCCATCTCTGGAGAGTTTTCAAAATGCCGCCAGTGGGAAGTACGAGCTACTGCGGATTGCATCGCGAGTGGACGACAAAAAGTTGCCGTACATTCGGATCATCGACATGCGGATGGAGTCGGCGAAGTTGGCTTCGGTGATTTCGTCCCGGTTGATGAGCGCGATTGAGGAGCGGCTTACGAGGCGTGAACAGACGATCTTGTTTCTGAACCGACGCGGTTTTTCTACGTCATTGCTTTGCGAAAAATGCGGTTATGTGTGTGAGTGTCCGAATTGTTCGATTTCGCTGACCTTTCATCGGGGAGCGAACCGTATCGCTTGCCACGTGTGTGGGCACCTCGCATTGGCGCCGACGAAATGTCCGGAGTGCAAGGACCCTGGGATTCGTCAGCGTGGAACTGGGACGGAGCGTGTGGAAGATGTGGTGCAGACGCTTTTTAAAAAGGCTGTGGTGAAGCGACTTGATGCGGATGTGATGCAGCGGAAGGAAGCTTTTCGGGAAACGCTCTCTGCCTTCAAGGCTGGGAAGATTGATATTTTGGTCGGGACACAAATGATTGCGAAAGGCCTGCACTTTCCGAACGTCACGCTGGTTGGGATTATCAATGCGGATTTGGGGCTTCACATGCCTGATTTTCGTGCGGGAGAAAGAACCTTCCAGTTGTTGACGCAGGTGGCTGGGCGTGCAGGCCGCGGGGATGTGGAGGGAGAGGTTTTTGTGCAGAGCTACACGCCGTTTAGTCCTGCGATTCAGTTTTCGCGGCATCACGATTTCCAAGGATTTTGGGAGCAAGAAATTGAGTTTCGGAGGCAATGGGAATATCCACCGTTCACGCATTTAATTTTGATCCAGATCCGTTCCGAGCATCAGGCGCGTGCTGAGTTGTCGGCGGAAACGTTGGAGAAAAGGCTGCGGGAGGGATTGTTGCCTGGGGTAGTTTTAAGCACGCCGGCCCCAGCACCTCTGGAAAAGTCGCATGGACAGTTTCGTTATCACTTGATGCTTCGGAGTAAGGCGATTTTGAAATTGAGCCGTTATGTGCGGAGCGTGCTCGATAAGTTGACGTTTCCGGAGGATGTCATCGTGACGGTCGATGTGGATGCGTATCAGTTATTGTAAGGGCGGTGCGTGGCTGTATTGCCCTTTCGCAACAAACGTGAAAAGGCGGCGATGAAATCGGCTCTGCGGCATGCAGAGACGCAGAGAGGTCTTTCGGAAATAACGAAAATCAACTGAGCTCTCTTACCGCCTCAAAGGTCTGATCGGCATTAATTTGTCGTCAGTGAGATCCCACTCAAATGCGGCGCCGCTGGCGGAGTCGACCATGTACCATCCCCACGTTGCGGTGTGACCTGCACCGTTTGGCGAATCGATCACCGTATTATATCCATGAATCACGAGGTATTTGCGTCCTTCTCGGATCTCGTTGCTCTCATACACAAGCGTTGATCCGCGCCTCGGTGTGAAGCCGAGTTTACCCGCTACAATTCGTTCGGCCTCTTTGGTCGAGATCGGGCCCTTGACGTTGTAAGTGGCTTCGGATGGAGGGGTCTGTATCGTCCGGGTATCCGGCAAAGTGGAAGCGCTTCGCGATGAGATCAGGTCGGAACGCAACATCTCTTCGCTAATGACCCTGACGGCATTTAATTCCTCTACGATCACCATCACTTTCGGGCCCTCATCCTGATATTTGCCCTGCTTAAAGCGCTGGTTGAAGTACACCAGAATTTCTCCGTCTGCGAGTTCCACACGAACGTTCGAAATGGAAACGTTCATTGCTGATTGAAACATCCGTGCACGGTCTTTGAGCCACTGGGTGCGGTTCATTTCGACACGTTGGTTTCCACTCCGGCGCACTCCTCGGAAATCGGGGTGGTAGAGTGCGGAGTACTGCCGAAAGTTTCCGGTGTTCTGCGCTTCCAACCATTGGTTCAATAAACGATCGGCAATGGCTCGCTCCTCTTGGGCAGAAACCGAAGTGAAACTTATGAAGGTCGCCAGCAATAAGGCGATGTTGAGAAAGAGAAAACGAGCACGGCTGATCAAGGGGTGGGAGCACATGGCACATTCGACTTAAGCCGCTCGTTTGGGAGCAAGACAGAAGAATCTCCAGTGGCCTTCCGATGCCTATCCGGAGGGGGGCATCTCGATCTGCCCTCTGTAAGGGACGGATGGGTCCGTCTATTTCGAGGGGATTTCGTTCAGCGTGTAATACGCGGTGGGATGGAGAATGGGTTTGCCATCTTTGGAGCGTACTCCATCGAGATGGAACTCGTGAATATGCCCCTTCGTGAGGGTGTCCAATTTGATGCGGACGGATTTGTGATCCTTTGCGACTTCGATGGACTCGATTTTTGGGAGGACATCGTCGACCTCGGGGCTGCCGTATTTTTCTTGGTAGATGTACGTGAATTCGCGGGCTGTGTAGCTCTTCGGATCGCTTGCGCTGACAGGATCGACGGGTTGGGTGAAGGTGAACTCGAAGCCGTCAGGTTTTGCGTGCATCTCATGAATTTCGAAGGGAACTTTGCCGGTCCACTCGATTCGTTCGAAAGCAAAAGGATGTCCGCCTTTGGCTCCCCACCCGCGGTCGGATCCTCCGACGAAGAACTTTCCATCGGTTCCCATGCGGGCTCCGATTGGGCCGGATTTGAGACCTTTAAGGAACGGGAATACGACGCCCTGTTTGACTCCGTTGACGGTTTCCAAATAAACGCGGGACACATTGGAGTGGCTCTGGTCCGGAATGAATATCTGTTTCTGAAAGGGGCCAAACTTTCCTTCACTTTGGTCGCAGATGATTGCGGTGGAAGAATTTCCGATCTTCCCCGGGCCATAGACCATGTAAACAGCGGGAGGCACCAGTTCCTTGATCTTGGCTCGTTCGGTGACCATGCGGCTCTTATCCATGGGGTCCTCAGGCCGAGGGCCCATGTTGGGGGCGAGCTTGTACCATTCGTTGCCTCCTGGATGTCCTTGGAAAGAGCCGGGAACCAAGTGTTGAAGCGTGCATGCCCCATGCCAAGGGCCTTGGTTGTCCGTGTAGTAAACTTCGCCGTCTGCATCGAACCCGACTCCTCCTGGGGAGCGCACGCCGCTGCAAGTGGGAACCATCGTGCCGTCAGGCTTCACACGCAGCGCCCAACCGCGGAACGGAGTTTTGCTCGAGAACGAACCGGTTAGGCAGCACAAGATCCAGAAGTCGCCGTTTTTGTCGGGACGCGATCCGAATGAATATTCGTGGTAGTCGCCGCTAACGCCCCACTTGTCGCAAACGGTCTCGAAGCGGTTGGCGTGACCGGTTCCTTTCTCGTCCTTGAGCTTGAGAAGTTCGTAGCGGTTGGTTGTGTACAGTGAGTCGTCTTTCCAAGCGAGCCCGAGGACTTCGTGTTGGCCTTCGGCAAAGCGTTGATACTGGATTTGAGATTCTTTGGGTGCGGCTAGATCTGGTTCAAAGGTGGAGGTGGTGGCGTTCCAAATGCCTTGGGCAGTGCTTTTCTGGGCGTTTGACGCGATCCAGACTTCGCCTCGGCGGGTGCCTACGGCGATTTTGCCATTGGGCATCAGTTCCACTGACGAGACTTCCAGAGCGGTGCCTGGGGGGGTCGGGAAGGTGGTGATTTTATAATATTCAGCCTCGGCGGGATCTGGGGCTTGCTGTTGGGTTTGGGCGTGCGAGAGCGAGGAGATGCTGGCCAAAAGGACGGGGAGTAGAAGGCGATGCGCTTTCATGTTCTTGGGGTGAGTTATTTGGCGGACTGGTGAGAGTGAGCGTTGTAGGCGGTTGGCCAAGAGTAGGAGACTTGGATTTCTTTGCGGGCGGGAACCAACAACAGGTTGCCGATGACGGTGGCACCCTCGACTTGGATGGAGAACTGATTCTCGAAGTTGCCGCTAGGAAGATTGATTTTTTCACCCTTCACGAAGAAGCCGCCCTGGATGGGTTGGAACGTGGCGTTCCTCGCGAGAATCACGAAAGTCTTTTCTGGAATGGTTCCGTTTAGTTTTAAGTTTCGAACCAGTTTGCTCTCTGGGTTCTTAAAGTCACCGGAGGCTGTAATCTTGTCTTCGACTTCCACGCCACGCCACTGGTATCGGAAGGATGGAACTCCGTTTGCATCGAGGGTGTAGCCTTTCCACTTGTAACCTTCGATGGGTTCGTCAGCGGTGAACGTAGGCCATGTTGCGTTCCCTGAATCGAGTGCTGCGATCGGCGGAACGAGATTTGTGGGATTCAAAACGTCGAACCCAGCCGGTGGCTGATGCCCGCCGCCGCGGTTTTTCCAATGACGTGCGGCGTCCATAAATGCGCCGCGCCAAGTCAGTGCCAGGTTCATGGTCTCGGCGCTCCAAGCGAAGTTTAGGCCGCCTGGGAACCCGACTCCGATCGAGCGATTACCTGCGCCTGCAATGAAGTTTCGGTAAATCATTGGAGTCTCTTTGGGATCCAGAGGCAACCCGATGAACTCGTCTTTTTTCTGAGCCGTGGGTGTTTTCCAATTTGCAGGCGTCCACTTCGAGAGCGAGGTGGTATCGAACCGATCGCTCTTCCATCCGACGTAAAGCTCTGACTGACCCTGAGCTTGGAAATATTCGACTCGGACGGTGTGGTCCCCTGCCTTGAGCTTCTTTTTCTTTTCTTTGATTTTGGCTGGGTGGATGCCGTCGTCATTGAGGACCACTTCATCGTCAATGATCAGTCGAACGCCGTCGTCTCCAGCTGTGTAGAAGGTGTATTCATCCGAGTTAGGAACTTTGAGGGATCCGGTAAATACGAGGCCGTACTGGTTCTTATAATCGTCGAAATTGAGTTGGATCAGATTATCGGGAACGGAGCCTTCCCGATGCGGTGTGAGTTGGGAGAAATCGGGAAGTTTGGTCCAGGCGCCGTGATAGAGGGCGAACTTGAGATTGGTCAGTGTGGGTCCTTGGCCGAGGACTTTGAGAATGCCTTTCATGCTCATGGCGTGGCCGGGAAAGCTGCAGACGTAGGGGTAGGATCCCGGTTTTTCGGGAGCAGTGAATTCAATCACCTGCTTTTCTTGCGGATTCAGGAGATTGGATTTGAGCCAGACCCTTGGATCGTCGGGAAGGAAATTGCGTTTCATGGCCTCCTCGGGCTTCTCGAGCATTTTCATGACGAGCTCTTCCACATTGGTTCCAGGCTGACAGAACACGACGTTGTGTGGCATGTCGTCTGGGTTCTCGAAAGTTAATCTGATCTTTGCACCCGGAGCGACGAGGAGTTCGGCCTGATCGAACTTCATCTGTGCGGTGAGCGTTTTGAGGGTGATGGCGAGTGGTTCCTGAGCCAGAAGTGGAGAACTGAGGCCTGTGAGAAAGGTCGACAGGAGGATAGGAAGGAGGGGTTTCATGAGCGAATGGACGGGGGGCGGGAGAAGGGGGCTGAGAAGGGGGATTTTTTAAAAAGGTAGGGCGATAGGGAGTCTCCGACCATGCATATTGTGTAGGACAGTAATATGGGCGCGTCCTTAGATTGTTTTTTGCATCGCCCCAGCCCATGGCCCAAGCCTCTGGTCCCTCGGTTGCGCTGCTGAGTAACGGCAAGCGACTGTCGGCGCTATGCGAGAACCCCAAGTGACGTATTCAAAATCGTGCTTTGTTCTCAGGAGATAAGGTTGCAGCGGGTGGCGGTAAGCCGAATTCTGTCGGGCGGATCCGAGGACCCGCGCGTGACGATCATTTCTCTCACCCCGCCGAAACGGGGGCCCCGCCGAAGCGGAGTGCGACTAATACCCGGAAACGGTCTTGCCGAAGCAAAACGGGTCAGGCGCCCATCGTTCCCTGTTCTGTCTTGCACCACACGGGGTTTTTCGTGCCCCACCGGTTGCCCGTTGGGCGGTGGGCTCTTACCCCGCCTTTTCACCCTTACCCCGTCCTCCGAAGAAGACTGGGCGGTCTATTTTCTGTGACACTTTCCGTCATTCATCCCTTACGAAACGAATGCCCGCGTACTCTACACGGCGTGTTGCCTGAAGGTGTTCGGACTTTCCTCTAGGTTCGGATTTGCACCCTAACCCAGCGATCATCTGCCACCCGCTGCCTTTCCAAACTACTCGGGAAACTTCTTCACGCAAGGAATCCGGCGCGGCTAGTCCGGGTTGTCCGTCAGACCTTGCACTCGGGTATTGGTGTCGCGATGGACCTTGAGTAACAAGAGACGTTGTCTTACCCCATGCCGAGCGTTTCAGAATTTCATCAAAGCCTTTTAGGATCGCTGCAGGCAGGCACCTTCGTGAAGATCACGCTCAGCGAGCCGCTGGGGACGGAGCCCGGACTGCGAAATCTTCGCGCGCGCCTGGTAGAGCTTAAAGAGGGAAAACGACTGAGCGTGGTGGAGTCGTTTGCGACGCGCGAAGTAACCAAGAATCATCGCTTGGAAGAGGGGGCTGCTTATCTCGCAAACGCTTTCACCTCGAGTTGGTGCAGGGCGCATCTTTTTACCACGGGAGGCGATTTTCAGTTTCGACGTGAGCGTTCTGGGAAATTCTCTGTTCGGGCGCAGCGACCCACATTTTCGGCGGCACCGCAATTGCAGCATGACCGAGTCCGTCCGGAGGAGGATGCGCTGTTTCGGGAGCCGTTTCTGCAAAGACTGGGGGTCACAAATGTCCTTGGAAAACCGCGGCCGGGAATGGCAGGGAAACTGCGGCAGATTCAGCGTTTTTCGGAATTGCTCGGGCATTTGCTGGAGGACTGGGTTGGAGGAGGCGGAAGTGATCATCCGGAGAGTCGTCTGTTGAAAGTGGCCGATATGGGGGCGGGTAAAGGGTACCTGACGTTTATTCTTGCGCGAGAGTTCAAGGCTCGAGGGTGGAGTGCCGAAATTGTGGGGGTCGAACAACGTCCCGAACTGGTGGAGTCGTCGAATCAATTGGCGGCGGACTTGGGTTTTTCTAGGCTTCGATTTGAGTGCGGAAGCATTGGCCAGTGGCGCCCGGCCGCTGGGCTAGACGTTTTAGTTGCCTTGCACGCATGCAACACCGCGACGGACGATGCTCTATTTCAGGGCGTCAGTGCTGGCGCGCAGCTTTTGCTGACGTCGCCCTGCTGTCATCAGGAGATTCGGCCTCAATTAAGCGTTCCCGCGCCACTCGCGGCGGTGCTGGATCATGGGATTCTTTTGGAGCGACAGGCTGAAATTTTGACGGATGGACTTCGTGCACTTTTGCTTGAGTTGAGGGGTTATCGGGCACGGGTGTTCGAATTTGTGGAACCGGAGCATTCTGGAAAAAATCTGATGCTTGCTGCAACGCGGCGGAAGTCGGTCGGTCGTTCTGTAGAATCGATTCGAGATGAATTACGCGCGGTGATGAAGGCGTTTGGAATTCGTGAACAGCGTCTCGCGTCGCTTTTAGAAGAATGGCCATGAGTTTTTGGACGAACGCACAACTCGCAATCTTGAGGAGGCTTCGAGAGGGCTTTCTACAGGGCACGGCTGGAGATGCTGACTATTGGAAGAGTCAGGAGGAACTGGCGCTTTACGATCAGACTTTTGCAAAGCGGATTGGATGGAAATGGGATGCGGTCTTGGGGGAACTAGAGCTGCGCGGGTGGCAACCTCAAGGAACGCGTCTGGTGGATTTGGGATGTGGAACAGGCATTGCCTCGCGGCGTGTCTTAGAGCACTGGAAAGATTTTTCTGGCGAGGTCGTTTTGATGGATCGCTCAGGGCTAGCCAGAGGTTTTGCGGCGGAGGCGATTCGGCAACGGGCGCCGCAATGTTCGGTTCGGACAGCGAATATTTCGGAGATCGACTGTGAGGGTGCGCTCGTGCTGCTCAGTCACGTGATCACGGAACTGGATGCGAAGGCGCTGTCGCTGTGGTTGGAAAGGTTGAGCAGAGCGGCTGGATTTTTGTGGGTGGAGTCGGCGACGCATGGGGCGAGTCGCAGACTCATCGCGGAGGTGCGTGAAAGGTTTTTGAAATCGGGGCAATGGACTGTTGTTGGGCCATGCACGCACCGTTCGGCGTGTCCGATGTTGCGCGAGGAAAACGAGGCTCACTGGTGTCATCATTTTGCGAGGGTCCCATCGGAAGCACACCAAGATCCGGCGATGGGGGCGCTTTCGAAGGAACTGGGAGTGGATTTACGCGTGCTTCCTTACAGTTTTCTTGTGATGGAGCGCTTGGCTTTGCAGACCACGGACGACAAAGGGGACTCGCTTGGAGGCGGTGCGGCTCGTTTGATTGGGCGGCCTCGAGAATTCAAAGGGTATCACCGGGTTCTTTCCTGCGAGAAAGAGGGATTGTTTGATCGGATCGTTCAAAAGCGGGATGTCCCTGAACTGTATCGTCGCCTCCGAAAGGAATCTGGGGTTCCGCTTTTTCGTTTTACGACGGAAGGACAGCGGATTTGCGCGGGAGAGTCTTTGTTTGTGTCGCCGGAATCGGACGACAGTTAGAATAATCTCATCCACAAAGAACGTGTCTCCATGAATGGCATTTGCTCTGATGAGGGAGGTTCTCACGGCCCTTGTAGGAGGGTGCTTTTTCAAAATGATCCATTCCCCTAAATCCGCCTTTTTTCAGAGGTCTCTTTGCGTGCTTTTTATGACGTTGAGCTGGTTGGTTTCGGCGTCTGCAGGATGGGCTGCTTTTGCTCCCGGCGACTTGGTGAAGCTGAAGCGGAATGAGACGTTGGTTTTTAAGGGAGAGGATTTTTTACCCGCGCCGAAAGGGCAGGAGTTCACGGTGTTCAAGTACGAGCGTGGAAAGAATCAGGTGTTTGTAGCATTCATTCAAAATGACGCGTCGGTGATTGCGGTAACTTTGCCGGAGGACTCTTTGGAGTTGGTTCCCCCCGATTCTTGGACGCTGCTTCAGAAGTCGGTGGATGCGTTTCGGGAGCAGCGCATCGATGAGGCTCGAAAGCTTTTATCTGTGGTGGGGAAGGACGGAGACTATAAGGCATTGGCGGGGAGTTTGCTTTCGCGAATGGAGACGGCTGTTACGGCGGCGAGACCGGCGTTGGCTGCGGTTGGTGAGGTTCGTTCGGCACAAGTTTCGATTGAACAAAAGCGACGGGCTTTAGGAGGAGGGCCTGAGGCGGAGGCGCAACTTAAGCCGCTTGTGGATTTGCAGGCGCTTCGGATGAGTAGTGTGCAAAAACCGTTTATAGACAGCCTCTCGAAATTGCGGGAGACGCCGGTAGAGTTAGAGCGGTTGGGTTTTTCGAGCCTTGCGCTGGGGTTTGATGACGGTTTGGAGCGATTTGCAATAGCGGTATTTGGGAATGGTGCAGGAGGCGGTGAATCAGTTCCATGGGGAACGAAGGTGGATCGGGGGGCTTTACAGGCTAAGGTGAATCGTGCGGCTTTTTCGCTGGTGAGATGTCGTCAGGCGATGGGCGTGAAGCGGATGATGGAGGCGTCGAGTTATGTGAAGGAAGGGTTGGATTCAGAGCCTGGGCATCCTGGTCTCAAGGCATTGAAGGCAAAAGTGGATGAGAGTTTGAAAGATGCTGAGGATCGTTACGTGGCTGCGTCTTCGAACCGGAGTGGGAAGAATTTACAGCATGGACTGATGGCGCTTGAGCGGGGTTTGAAGATTTGTGCGGATTATCCGAAGTTGCTGGCGTTAAGGAAGGAGATGTCTTCGGCTTTGGAGTTGGGTGCATCGCCTCCTGTGACGCCGGAGCTGATTGCTGCTGCGAAAACGAGCACTTCGCGAGAGCAGTTGGAAAGTGGGAGGAAACTTTATGTGACAAGATGCGTGGAGTGTCATGATCTGGAGATGCTAGATTCGCGATCGAGTGCGGGTTGGAAGAGCATTGTGCAGACCATGTCGCGCAAGGCGCATTTGAAGGGGAATGAACAGGAGTTGATTGTCGAATATCTAGCGGTTGCGAAAGAGGGCACGAAGGGACAGTGAGGGGGTGAGTCAGAGTTTTTCCAGCTTCCCTTAGCAGCGGCGTTCCGCCATGTGTGCATGGTGAAGTTGCTCCTCGTTGACGGTTTTTATTACGCCTATCGGTCCTTCCATTCGATGCCGCCTTTGACCAACAGTGCGGGTCAACCCACGGGAGCGATTTATGGATTCGTGAAGGCAGTTAGGCGAATGATGCGCGATCTTCAGCCAGATCGTGTTGCGGTGGTTTGGGATGAAGGATTGCCGGAACGACGGACGACGCTGCAGCCAATGTACAAGGCGCAGCGCGAGGAGATGCCTGAGACTTTGGATGCTCAGATTGAGCCCATGCGGGGGTTGCTTGGGTTGTTGGGATTTACCAATGTGTCGCTTCCCGGAACCGAGGCTGATGATTTGATGGCGTCGTACGCTGTGGCGGCCGGTGCTTTGGGTTGGGAAACGGTTTTGGCGACTGCGGACAAGGATTTGTTCCAGATTGTCGGTCCTCGGACGCGTGTTTATTCGACGCAGAAGGATAAAACTGGGTCCTCAGAGGGTGGCTCGGTGAGTAATGGGTTCGTGCTTCTTGAGTCGGAATACGTTCGTCAGAAGTGGGGCGTTGAGCCTTCGCAGTTGGGTGATGTGTTGAGTTTGATTGGAGATTCGGCCGACAACATTCCTGGGGTTTCCGGAGTGGGACCGAAGGGCGCGACTGCGTTGATCTCGCAGTTCAAATCGATCCCCGAGATGTTTGAACGATTGGGTGAGGTGAAGTCTGAGAAACTGCGCGAGAAGCTGTTATCGGGACGGGATCAGGTTTTTCAGAATCGTGAGATGGTACGTTTGGATTTGGACCTTCCGCTACCTGTGGAAGTGGAGGATTTGCGGGTGGCTCCAGTCTATCCACAGGTTTTGGAGGAGGTACAAAAATGTGGATTCAAATCACTCCATGCGGAGCTGCAAGGGGAGATGCCGAAGCCGCCAACACTCCGCCAGCAAGATTTGTTTTAGCGGAAGGAGTAAAGAGGGACATTCACCTCCAAGTTAGGAGCTGAGAAGCATCACAAGTCTCCGTTCTACGCAGGAGATGAAGCTTAGATGGGTTGGTGTGAGTGACCGTTAGGTGACGTGGCGCAGAGCCTCAATGGGGTTCATCATGGAGGCTCGGCGGGCGGGGTATAAGCCGAATACAATGCCAATGGCGACGGAGATGCCGAAGGCCAGTGGAAGAGACCACGTGACGATGATGGGAGCCATCGTGCGTACCACATCGGGAAGCGCGGCGACGGTCTGAGGGAAGATCTTTGTGAGCGTTTTCATTGCCAAGAAAAACGCGGGTTTGCAAAGGAGCCCTCCGATTGCACCTGTGAGGCCTCCGGCCACTGAAAGCACAACGGTTTCTACGAGGAATTGACGTGTGATATCCGCGCGCCTTGCGCCAATCGCTCTGCGGATTCCAATCTCGCGTGTTCGTTCGGTGACCGTTGCGAGCATGATGTTCATGATTCCAATCCCACCGACAACGAGAGAGATGGCGGCGACTAGGCCCATCATCGCGATGAACATCAATCGCGTGTTGCGTGCTTGCTCGAGTAGTTCCAAGGGCACGGTGATGACGTAGTCCTCGCTCTGATGGGTGCGTTTCAGGGTGTGTCGAATGATGTCTGCGGTATCCAGAACATCCTTGGTGTCGCGTAGAGAAATGGTGACTTGGGATGCGATTGGCACACCGCTTTCTGTGTGTGCGTAGAAGTCATAAATCCGTGACCACATGGTGGTGATTGGGATGTAGACGTCGCGTGCGAAGTCTTGTTTGGAGCGTGCTCCGGGGATTTCGGCGGCGGCATCTTTTTGGTTCATGATGCCCACCACGGTGTAAAAGTCTGCGCCGATGTGGATGGATTTTCCGAAAGGATCCTCATAGCCGAAGAGATCGAGCGCGACCTGCGGGGCGAGGACGCAGACTTTGTTTGCCTGAGACACATCAGTCGCTGTGACGAAGTGGCCTCGGGTCACGGACATTTTATTGAGTCCGAGATAGTCTGTGGTGCACCCGATGAGGCGGCCGTAACATTGGTTGGTGCCGTAAGCGAAAGGCCTCTTGGGCAACTCCCGCATGGGAACGGCTTTCGCAACACTAGGGATGGTGGCGGCGATCTGGTTGTAGTCGTCAACGGTGATGCCGTAGGCCTTGTATTTGGCGGCGCCTTGCTGTGGAGGTGGGGCGGTTGTGGTGAGGATGATGTTATTCGCGCCGAGTTCCGCGATTTGTTGCTGGGCCTTTGCGCTGATTCCTTCTCCGATGGCGAGAAGCCAGATGACGCTGGCGACGCCGATAAAAATCCCGAGGATCGTGAGCATCGATCGCAGCGGATGGAGCATCAGG
>CANFNA010000045.1 GCA_947448395.1 Chthoniobacteraceae bacterium | reverse complement strand
TCCACCTTGGGAACCCCAAGACCAGTCTTTTCGCTCAGGCTGGATCGATTGAGCCCTTCTGCGCCCGCATCTTTGAGGGCTTTCACAATCCTCCCGAAGGCTTCCTTCCTTGAAACCCTTTCGCGTCTTGTTGCTGCAGAAGCGACCGTCGACTGAGTGAGGGACTGGGGAGCCAAAACAGCATGTGACATCGGCGCTTGCACGAGTCTGCCCGCACTAATATCGAGCAGTTCTTTGTGGATAGCTTCAAGCTGAGTCCTGAGGCTGTTGAACTGCCGCAACTTTTCCTCAACATCAGAGCCACGCAAGACGGCCAAGCGCTAAACGGACGAGATTCCGTTTTGTTTCTCAATTCGATCAGCGGCTAAGAGGGATTCTTTTTTCAACTGGAGCTCGCAGGCGTTGAGGATTTCCGCAGCTTGACCTGACAGCCATTCAGGGGATCGGGCATCGGAACACTCACCACGCGGGACCTCCGCAGCCCTAATATGTGCCGCGCATTTCCCGAGAATCTCCCAAGCATCTGGCCTGTCTGTCCACGACTCGGACAAGTACCCGGATGGGGAGATCACAGACTTCTGCGCCGCCGGTAGTCGATGGATTTCAACGGGATGCCTTCTGGAGATGGTCTTACGGGTCGGCACGGCGATGGGTGAGGGTGGATTGACCCGCAGAGATCCGACAGAGCGCGGCCGGGGCGGTGGGATCGGACCTCCATGGACGGAGTCAAAACAGCGTAGACATTGTGCTACATCGAGAACTACAAGGCGCATCCAAATTGCACAAGTTTCTCAATATCAACGTGGTGGAGGCGAGGGGAGTCGAACCCCTGTCCTGAAAGCCATTGCCACAAACTTCTACATGCTTAGCTCCGCCGATAATTTAGGAGAAACGTCGCCGACGGGCGGGCAACGCTGCTCCGATTGACCACGGACGATCTCACTCTTGGAAGCGGTCTCTCCCCCCTTGAGCCAGCCTGCTGTCGTCGTCTCCACACCTAGCAGGCGTTGGTGCAGAAACGTCACGGGCTAATTAAGCCGCGAGAGCCAGATCTTCGTAATCGTTGGCGTTTATTTTTTTTGCCCAGATGTTTTAACGAGGCCAACCAGGCTTCCTCGGCATGCCGTCTGTGCCTCAAACTAACAGTCGAGACCAGTACGCCCCCACGTTGATGAAACCCCGTCTCCGCCAGTTTCCTAGCTTCCTCGGAATGTCCTTTGTGGAACGCCTTCCAGTATACCCGCGATCTGGGGAAGTGCAAATGGAAGTCCTCTTTTGCGAAGGACCCTCGAGAAGGGCTTCAGACGAAAGTCCCTATTTTTGACTCGGATTTCCCCTGAGTTTTCACACGTCCCATTGCCAAAACTGGCCTTTTCGCGGAAATTGTCTGAGTGCTTTCCGCGTTCCCAGACCACGCTCCTGTTTCGCCGTGGAATCGGCGTGGGTTTTTTCGCGCGGTTGGGGGATGCGCGCTCGGGGCTGCCTCTCGGATGATCTTGGCAGGGGGGATTGGGGGAGGGGTGGCGTCAGAGGCAATGGCCCAAGGGGTTTGGACCATTCTGAAACATGAGGGGCGCGACTATTTAACACTTAGGGAGATCGGGGCTTTTTATCGGCTTGGGACTTTGGAGCGTTCCTTGAATCAGTTTTCGCTTCGGCTCGGAGCGGCGTCCTTGCGTGGGCATGCGGATTCGCAGGAGTTTTATATTAGTCGGCTGAAGTTTATTTTGAGTTATCCGATCCGTGAAATTGCGGGGGAGTTGTGTATGTCGCGGATGGATCTGGTGAAGTTGGTGGAGCCGGTATTGCGTCCGGGTCGTATTCCGTCAGCGGGGCGAGTGGATACGGTGATTTTGGATGCCGGACATGGAGGCAGTGACAGTGGGGCGGTGGGGCGGTTGGGGGCGGAGAAAGAATTCACCTTGGACGTGGCGTTTCGGGCGCGGACGGAGCTTTTGAAGGCGGGTTTTCAGGTTTTTTTGACGCGGTCTCGGGATGAGTTCGTGCCTTTGGAGGAGCGTTCGCGATTTGCGAATCGGTTTGAGGGTGGGAATGCGCTTTTCATTTCCATTCATTTCAATTCCTCGGGTTGGGGCACTGGGGTGGAAACCTTTACGTTGGCTCCACAAGGGGTGCCTTCGATGATGTCGGACGGTCCGATGGTTTCTGATTTGGTGCGGTGTCCGGGCAATGCACGGGATGCGGAGAACATGGCGTTGGCGACGGCGACGCATGCTTCAGTGGTGCTCCGGGCGAAACTGCCAGATCGCGGAATCAAGCGGGCGCGATTTTTTGTGATTCGGGAGACGGTTTTGCCGAGTGTGCTTTTGGAGGGCGGTTTTATTTCGAATCCGGAGGAGATTCGTCGGATTGCTTCTGGGGAATATCGGCAGCAATTGGCGGGGGGGATTTTGGAGGCGGTACAGAATTACCGTCGCGCGGTGAGTTCGAGATCGGGTTAGATGAGGGGGCGCGTTTTTTTGATCGGCTTAGGGTTGGTTTTAGGAGCGCGCGCGTTTTGAGTTAAGTTTTCACACCTGATTAAGCATGGAATTACCCGAGCAAGGAGCGGCATTAGGCGGAGCGATGAGGGCGCCCATTGGGGTGTTTGACTCGGGGATAGGCGGGTTGACCGTGGCGGCCGCTTTGAGGCGGATGCTTCCTTTGGAAGACATTTTATACATTGGGGATACGGCGAGGGTGCCTTACGGGGGGAAGAGTGCATCCACGATTGAGCGGTATGGGCGGGAGATCAGTGGGATGTTGTTGGCGGAAGGGGCCAAGATGATTGTGGTGGCTTGTAATACGGCTTCAGCGCTTGCGGTTCCGCGGTTGCAGCAATCCCTAGAAGTGCCAGTGATTGGGGTCATTCAGCCTGGAGCGGCCGCTGCGGTAGAAGCGACTCGAAACGGTCATGTCGGGGTGATTGCGACACGAGCCACGGTGCAAAGCGGAGCGTACGAGCGCGAGATCCACCGGCTAAATCCTGAAATCAGGGTGAGTGCACAAGCGTGCCCCTTATTAGTTCCCCTGATTGAGGAAGGGTGGATGAATGATCCTGTGACCCGGTTGGTGATTGAGCGTTATTTAGGGGGATTATTGGAACTGGGGATCGATACGCTGGTACTCGGTTGCACGCACTATCCATTACTTCGCGAATCTCTGGGCGCCTTTGTCGGGGAAGGGATTGCGCTTGTCGATTCGGCCCAGAACTGTGCCATGCGAGTGGATGCGGAATTAAAATCGAGAGGGATGGCTTCGAGCGGCTCGGACTCTGGGAGTTTGAGGGTGACTCTGACGGATCCTTCCGCCGCGTTTCTCGATGTGGCGCAGGAGGCGTTGGGGTTGGAGGTTGGAGAGGTGCGTGTGCGTCCTGTTCAGATGCTTTCGGAGTGAGGCTCAAATGAGTCGGCGCTACAGGGTCTCATTCTTCACCCTCTGGTGGGACTGTGTCGGGTGGGGCTGTGAATTGGAACGCGCAAATGAACTAGGGCGCTCGGTAAGCCTCAACCCGTTTGGTCCAGCCTGGGAGCCATCTTTCTTCGTGGCGCTCGGGCGGTGCATTCTGTACGCGACGTGCCAAGATGGTGGCTGCGGCGTGTCCGAAGTCGCCTGCGTTGCCTCCTGAAGGCATGGAATCGAGGACTTGGAGTAATCCCCAGCCCAAATCGTGATATCGCTCTGTTGGCTGTATGCCTTCCCCCTTGAAATTGACGTAATCAATCAAGGCAAAGCGTCCGGAGGCAGAGGAGGCGAGGGCTTGATAGTTTTTCTCGATGATTGCTCTTCGATTGGTTGGGGCTGCTGCGAGGATTTTTGGGAGGGCTTTATCGAGGCGGTTTGCGAGGAACTGGCTTTGTTGAGCCACGGTCGAAGCGAGGAGGGCTCGGAGTTCTGTGAGACGTGGTCCGTGAAAGTCGGCGAGAAAGGCCGTTCGATCGGGCCAGGGACAGGACATGTCCGGCGTGAGCCATGCGGGAACGACGACATTCTCTGAACGAAGGTAGGCGATTAGGGCGGGGAAACTTTCCTCGAAAGGGCCCTTTTTGCCGGTTGGATACCAAATGAAATGTCCAATACCGAGAGAGGCGAAGTGTTCGCCTTGGTTCCAATCCGTCAGTCCCTCGACTTTACCACCGGCTTCATTTTGCCACACCCGTTTTCCGATACTGGCAAGATCGGTTTTGGAGAGGGGCGGGAGGGCCGCCATGGTTAGGAAGAGCGGGATGAGGCAGCTGAACATTGGGAGGTGGGTGGAGGCGTTTTGGATGTTAAAGCTGAAGTTCTTTTGCAACCGCTGCGGCGGCTCGGGAGCCTGCCCCAGGGTTTCCGAGATCAGAAATCACTTTTTGAAAATCACGTTGCTGCATGGCTCGCGCCTCGGGGTTTTTGAGTAGCCGAGCGAGTTCCTGAGCAATTTTTGCTGGTTTCGCTCCCGATTGGAGAAATTCGCGTGCGATTTCGCGGCCGGCGAGGACATTGGGCATACCGATGTGAGGTAGCTTTACGAGTTGCTTTCCGATGATCCAGGTGGGCCATGCGACCTTGTAAAGGATGACCATGGGAAGACCGAAGTAGGCGGATTCGAGAGTGGCGGTTCCCGAACAAACCATGCCGACCGTGGCTTCTTGTGCGAGGGAGTAAAAGCGGTCCCGACCGACTTTGCAAAAAGAGGGGTCAAAGCGATGTTCTTTTAGGTAATCGAACATCCATGCCGCGACACTGGGGTTTGCGGAGGCCACTTCAAACTGCAGGTTAGGAACCTGGGAGTTGAGCAGGCGTGCGGCTTCGAGCATGACGGGAAAGAGTTTGCGTACTTCGCGGGTTCGGCTGCCGGGAAAGAGTCCCACGAGATTCTGTTTGCGCGGCGAATCCGTTTTGAGTGAGGCAAGGGTGTCGAGCATGGGATGCCCGACAAATTCCGTTTTTAATCCGGAGGCCTCGTAGAGAGTTTTTTCGAACGGAAAGATACACAGCATCAAATCTAAAAAACGGGCCATCTTCGGGATTCGTCCGCGGTCCCATGCCCAGACCTGTGGGCTGATATAATAAACAATTTTTAGGTGTGGAAACCGAGCGCGAGCTGCTTTGGCAAGGCGAAGGTTAAATCCCGGGTAATCAATCAATAGAAGGGCGTCGGGTTTTTCTCGTCCGATTTCTGCGAGCATTCGGTCGAACTGGGCTTTGAAGTAGCCGTATTTTTTGAGGACATCCCATAGACCGACCACCGCCTCACCAGCCCATTCCAGAAAAGGGCCGTCGGCCAGAGCCTGCATTTTGGGGCCGCCCGCTCCGAGAAGTCGCACTTGTGGGTGTTGCTGCTTCAGGGCACGCAGAAGTTCGGAGCCACGGTTATCTCCGCTGGCTTCGCCTGCGACGGCGTAGAGCAGGAATGAGGGATTCACGGTGTGATTAGGTCGTATTGCTACCTGGCGTTTTGTTCCGCAATTTTGCGAGTCACTTCAAGGGCCAGAGCCAGTGCAGCGCTTCCCTCGCGCCCACTAACTTTTGGTTGAATTCCGGACCGGGCGCAGGCTAGGAAATCCGCTAGTTCTCGTTTCAGCGGTTCCCCTTTTTCGATGGGGACGGGTTCCCGAACGATTTTTCGCCCTGCGAATTCACTAACGATGGTCGACTCGTGGGATGCAAAGAGTTTGGAGAGTAGGGAGCTTTCCTTCATGTGCTCTTCGGCAAGGCGATAGATGGACCCTTCTTGCCGCATATAATCGAGGGAGAGGTATGCGTTTTCCTGAAAGACGCGAATTTTACGAAGCCGCTCTGGGCTGACTCGGGAAACGGTGAGATTGGCGACACAGCCGTTTTCGAAGCGCAGACGCGCATTGGCAATGTCTTCGCTTTTGCTTAGGACGGGGACCCCGACGGCATCGATGGAGGTGACGTTGGAGCGGACGAGGTGGAGGATGATTTCGATATCATGGATCATCAGGTCGAGGACAACGCCGATCTCGGTGCTGCGGTTTGGATAAGGGGAGAGGCGATGGCTCTCGATGAAGCGAGGGTGATGCAGACGGGATTCGAGTGCGGAAAGAACTGGGTTAAACCGCTCGACGTGGCCGACCTGGAGGGCGAGTCCTTTGGATTGCGCGAGCGCAACCAGTGCCTGGGCATGTTCGGTGGTTTCGGTGATCGGTTTTTCGATGAGCACATGCTTGCCGGCCTCCAAGAGGGTGGTGCCAATCGGGAAATGAAATGGGGTTGGTGTGGCAATGGTGGCGGCATCCACAGAGGCGATGAAATCTTCCATGGAGGAGGCTGCGCGGGTTCCGTACATAGCGGCCACCTCTTTGGCGGCGGCCAGATTGGAATCATAGACGCACGCGAATTCCTTGCCTGCAATCTCGGACAAAATTCTGGCGTGGAGGCGTCCGATGTGTCCGGTTCCGATGACTCCGATGCGACAACTGCTCATGATTGGGAGGATTCTGAATGGACAGAGGGGGCAAAGCCAAGCCGAGGCGACATTCCTAGAGTAAAACTGGGGGAGGGAGACGAGATTCGGATCGCTACCAAGGGCGGATAGGTTAGAGAGGAGGGCTCTTACCCCCAGTATCTATGCGTCTGACCTTATTTTTCGGATTGGCTTTGACCCTTTTGGTTTCCTCGGTGGCCCAAGGGGTTGAAAAGCCGAATATCGTTTTCCTTTTTGCCGACGACCTCGGAGTGAACGACCTGGGTTGCTATGGGCGAAAGGATCATCTCACCCCCAATCTCGATCGGCTTGCCGCTGATGGGAAACGGTTTACTGCCGCGTACGCACAACCGGTTTGCTCTCCTTCCCGAGCCGCATTGCTGACAGGGCTGCATCCTGCCCGGCTACAGATTACGAACTTTTTGCCAGGAAGAGCGGATTGGGCGGGGCATCGGCTTTTACAACCTGTGTTGCCGTCGGGACTGGCGACGGATCGATTGACAATGGCCGAGCGGTTGAAGGAGTTCGGGTATGCTACGGGGTGTATCGGGAAATGGCATCTGGGGGCAAAGGCTCCCTTGGATCCAGCATCGCGAGGGTTTGATTTTGTTTTTGCGGGGAAGGCGAATACGACGCCCTCTGGTGAGGAGGGAGGCAAAGGGGAGTTCGGACAGGTCGCGAAGGCCTTGGAGTTTCTGGATAAGAACGCCGGTCGCCCCTTTTTCCTCTACATGCCTTTTGACAACCCGCACGTCCCGTTGGCTGCTCAAGCAGACCGTGTGGCGGCCAAGGCTGGTGGATTTCATCCTGTCTACGACGCGATGATTGAGACGTTGGATACGGCGGTGGGTCGGATTTTGGACAAGATCGACGCGTTGGGGTTACGGGAGAAAACCATGGTGGTTTTTGCATCTGACAACGGCGGGTTGCACGTGCCAGAGATTGGATTTGCCCCTCCAACGCACAACACTCCATTTCGAGCAGGGAAAGGTTTTTTGTATGAAGGTGGGATCCGGGATCCCCTGATCGTTCGGTGGCCTGGAAAGGTTTCTGCAGCGGTGGTGGATACGCCAGTTTCGCTCGGGGATTTCACGCCGACTCTTCTCGAACTGCTGGAAGCGACTCCTGCGTCCCCTTGCGATTTTATCAGCCTAAAGCCCTTGCTGCTCGGAAGCGGTTCGTTGGGAGAGCGCCCGCTGTACTGGCATATGCCAAACTACACCAATCAGGGCGGGCGTCCGTCTGGAGCGATTCGGGAGGGGGACTGGAAGTTGATCGAGCATTATGAAGATGGGCGGATGGAATTGTTTGATTTGAAGGCGGATCCCTCTGAGAGGAATGATCTGGCGGCTTCGGATCCGAGCAGGGTGGCGTCGATGCGCGGGAAGCTGGAGGCTTGGCGTCGTGATATGGGGGCCCAGATGCCCAAGGGGAATCCCCATTACGAGCCCGCTTTGGGAGATGCGTGCTACAAGGCGGTCGATGTGTCCCGACTCGAATTACGTCCAACTGGCGAGGAAATGGCGGTTCCATTGAAGGGCTGGCGTGCCGCGATGGACCGTATTCGGGGCAAAGGGGCGTCCAAGGCGAAGGATTCGGAGCAGGGGGCCTCTGGGTTGGTTCAATTGGAGGCCCAGGCTGCGGATGTCCACGGCACGCGTTTGAAATACGAATTACCCCCTCAAAAGGACACGCTCGGTTATTGGGTCGATGCGACGGACTGGGTTTCGTGGGATTGCGAGATTCCGGAAGCAGGGCGCTATGCAGTGGAGGTTTTGCAAGGGTGTGGCAAGGGGAGCGGTGGCTCGAGTGTTGAGGTGAGTGTGGGGGCGGTCTCGGTTCGGTTTTTTGTGGAGGAGACGGGGCATTTTCAGCGGTTTGTTCCCAGGAAGGTCGGAGAGGTGCAGGTGGCCGCTGGAAAGACCACGGTTTCCGTGAAGCCGGTGGACAAGAAGGGCGGTGCCGTCATGGATTTGCGCCGGGTGACTCTGGTGCGGTTGCCCTGAGAGGACGTTGTGCCCTGAATTGGATGGGGCGGCTTGCCAAAGCGGGGCGCGCTCCAACATGATTGCCTCCAGCTTTCGGATCGTATCCGGGAGATTTAACTCACAGATTCTTTTCTTATGGCACACGAACTTCCTGCACTTCCCTATGCAACGACGGCTTTGGAGCCGCACATTGATGCCCGCACCATGGAGATTCACCATGGCAAGCACCACAAGGCGTATGTGGATAACTTGAACAAGGCGCTTGAGTCGGCGCCGGAATTGGCGGGTCAGTCCGCTGCGGAACTGATTGCGAATTTGGCAGCGACCCCTGAGGCGATTCGAAATGCAGTTCGGAACAATGGTGGCGGACACGTGAACCATTCGTTCTTTTGGACGTTGATGACTCCCGGTGGAGCAAGCGCTCCAGTTGGAAAGTTGGCGGCAGCGATTCAGTCCACCTTTGGGAGTTTCGAAGCATTCCAAGAGAAGTTCCAAGCAGCGGGAGCGACGCGGTTTGGTTCGGGTTGGGCTTGGTTGGTTGTGAATGCTGGCAAGTTGGAGATTGGTTCTACGCCGAATCAAGACACGCCATTGATGGGGAAGGCAGTGGCTGGAATTGAAGGAAAACCGGTTCTCGCTCTCGATGTCTGGGAGCACGCTTATTACCTGCACTACCAGAATCGCCGTCCTGATTATATGAAGGCTTGGTGGAGTGTCGTGAACTGGGACGTGGCCGAGAAGAATTATGAAGCGGCCTTGTAAGCGATGAAGCGACTTTGGTCGCAGAGATGAATGAGATGAAAAGCGCGTCTTGGAAACAGGACGCGCTTTTTACTTTCCTCACGCATCAGTGCTCGTGCACTTGAAAGCACTTCCCGATTTGTCACAACGTGAGGAATGAAAAAGGCAGTGGGGAAAACCATTTTAGTGACCGGCGCAACGAAGGGACTGGGGAGGGCGCTCAGTTATTATTTCGCGAAGGAAGGCGCGGTCGTTCACGGTTGTGGCCGGGATCTACAGGGGTTGCGGTTGTTAGCCGCAGATCTTCCTGAGCCAAGTCAGTTTTGCGAAGTGAATGTTGCCGATGATGGGCAGGTTGAGCAGTGGTCCAAGCGCGTGATTGCCGAGGTGGGTGCCCCAGATTTGGTGATCAATAACGCGGCGATGATTAATCGAAATGCGCGTTTGTGGGAGCTTTCTGCGGATGAGATTTGTGAGGGCTGGAACGTGAATGTTCTTGGAGTGACTCACGTGATCCGGCATTTCGTCCCAGCGATGCTTAAGAGGGGGACGGGGGTGGTCGTGAACTTTTCTTCGGGTTGGGGGCGATCCACCTCTGCCGAGGTTGCTTCTTACTGCGCGAGCAAATGGGCGATTGAGGGACTCACGCAGGCCTTTGCGCAAGACCTGACGGAAAGCGGAAAGTCTGTGGTGGCGGTAGCCGTGAATCCCGGAATTATCGATACGCAAATGCTTCGGAGTTGTTTTGGATCTGCGGCTTCGCATTATCCAAATCCGGAGGAATGGGTTCGGCGGGCTGGACCGTTTCTACTGAGCCTCAACGCTCGCCATCATGGGCGTTCACTCGACATTCCTGGCGAGTCGGCGACTTGGCGCTCCGAGTGAATTCTGTGGGGCAACACGGTAGAGTGGCTCGTTCGTGGTCCGTTGTCTTGGATTCTGAAGCGCCGAGGAGCGTTCCATTCTCGCTCTTAACGCGTTGAGCGGTCTCCTCAACAAGGGCGTGGGTTCATGACGGTAATTGGATGAATGAATCGTGCTTCAAAAACCGGCGCAAAACTCCCTGGCAAGCGAAAGTTCGGTGTCAGTTTTGTAGCATCCAAATTGAGTTTGTTTCACGGCTGTGACGGAAATGTGAAAGGTTTCTAGCGGCCCTGATTTGGTCTTTCTCTTCCAGAATTCTCACGGAGAAAGGGCCCTCAATCCAGTGCCTTTGAGCGGCTTTGGAAAACGAAATGAACGCACGATTTTTGGAAGCCATGAGACCGACAGATCAATTCACGAAAACGTTTTTAGGGTGCATCAAACTAACCTCTGGACTGCGAGATGCGTTATTCGGGCGGAGCAAGAGGATGTCTTTCGTGGGCGGCGCAGTATCGGCCTTCCTTGGAATTGCAGCGCAGGCAGCGAGTCCAACGATCACGACGCAGCCGTCTTCCTCGACTTTAATGGTTGGTTCAAATCGAACTTTAACGGTGGTCGCGTCTGGGACCACTAGTTCAGGAACATCGGCGTTGAGTTACCAGTGGTATGCGGGGAACGCGGGGATTGAAACTTCGCCAGTGACGGGAGGCACCAGTGCCTCGCTCGTTGTCAGCAACGGAGCGGTGCAGACGGGGACGGTATCGAGTTACTGGGTGAAGGTTTCTAATCTGGATGGAGGAACTAATAGCAGTGCAGCGACGGTGGCCTGGGTTCCTAGCGTTTATTCAAGCAATTCACGCAGTGTGCTCATGCCGAATATGAACGCATGGCCCGCTGGTGGGGTGAATCTGGAGGGAACGCAGTTCATTAATTTAGGATTGCAAGGGGTGGGACGAGTTCCTGCTAAATCGATTGATAGTGCGACAGGGGAATCGCTTGGTTCGATAAGCGATATGCAGGTGGAGTCGCTTGTGAACAAAGGCAACGGGGTTTGGTCGGGAACCTTCAGTTTTCTTCCCGATCGCGGCTACAACAGCGGCACGATCTACTCCAATTACGCATCTCGCATTAATCGCTTTTCGTTCACTTTCACTCCGTACACCGGTTCATCTGCGACAACGAAACAGGACCAGATTGCGATGCAATTTCTGGGTTCCACTCGTTTTACTTATCAGAACGGCGCAAATACCTATTACACGACGGGCCTTTTGGCCACCGGAACACTTTCTCTTCTCAATCAGGTTGTCCCAGTGGTGAGTGGAACCTCGACGCTGGCGGATGGCAGCATTACGAACCGGTTGACGATCGATGCCGAGGGATTGGCGTTGGATAACCGGTCCGCGAAAACGGGGAGTGGTTGGGTGTCCGACGAGTATGGCGCGTATATCTATCATTTTGATTCCACAAAAAAAATCGACGGAGTGCTTGGGTTGCCTGACGCGATTTTGCCTCGTGTGGCGGGAGGAACCATAAAGTTTGATGTAGACGCGAACAATGGAACGGGCTCCGGAAGGCGCACTAATCAGGGCATGGAAGGGCTCGCGCAAAGTCCGGATGGAACTCGGCTTTTTGGTTTGATGCAGTCGGGATTAATTCAGGACGCAAATCCCTCTTCTAATGACCAGAAGTCAACGGCGACCCGCCTGCTAGTCTATGATATTAGCGGTAGCGATGCGCCCACAGCACCTGTTGCGCAGTACGTGATTGAGCTGCCAAATTTGGATGCAGATGGAAGCCTTACCAACGGCGCAACGGTTGGAAAGACGGCAGCGCAGAGTGCGGTGGTTGCCATCAGTAACACGCAATTGCTGATTCTGAGCCGAGATGGAAATGGGCGCGGTTCTTCTAAATCGCCGGTCTTCAAGTCGATCCTTTTGGCCGATCTTTCTAAAGCGACGAACCTCTCGACCAGTGGAGTGTATGATAGCGCAACGGCTTCTGTGGCCAACCAGGGTGTGCTGAAAGCGGAGATTACTCCGATGCAATGGACGCAGGCGCTCAATTTAATCAGTGGTCTCGGGAGCGCGACCAGTGAGTTGGCGAAGTTTGCGATGAATACCAATGCAGGCCCTGGTGATATCAATACGATGAGCGAGAAATGGGAGGCTCTCGGATTGGTTTCGGTCAAGGATCCAGCTTATCCGCACGACTACTTTCTCTTCGTGGGAAATGATAACGACTTCGGCTCTGCGACCGGCAAGTACCTAGACTCAAATAACGTTCTGCAGTCTTACGATACTGGCCTAGAGAACGATACAGTGGTGCTTGCCTATCGGGTGCGAATTCAGAAAACCGGATCGGATTTGCAAGCTTTGCAGATTTTCGCAGGGACGTCTGCGAGCGGGACTCCGATCAAAGTCGGGCAGGCGGGAGCTTTCAGTTTTGGGGAAGTGAATTCGGGTTCACTGACGACCCAGACCTATACGATTAAGAATCAAGGCTCAGCCTCGCGGACATTTGCAATCGATTTACAGGGAACCGATAAAGCGTCATTCAGTATCCTGACCTCCTTGAACTCAGGGAGTCTCACGGTAGCTTCAGGCGGGACCGCTTCGATCAGCGTTAGCTTCAAGTCCTTTACGGAGGGCACAAAAACTGCGGCGTTGCGCATCCGGGATGCTGCCCCGACGGATCTCACGGCAACGAATGTTTACGAGATTCCAGTGAGCGCGATGGTTGGTCGGTCCTTGGTTTTGGAATCAGGAACGTTTGCGTCATCAGGGAGATATCTTTTGCCGATGGATAACCGTTGGGCAACCAAGGCGATTGTGACCGTTGGAGAGACGGTTCCATTGACCGGTGGCACCAGTGGTCAGACTTATGCGATGGCGGGAATTCCGGATGGACTCGGAGCGTATGATAATGGGGACGGGACCATGACCGTCTTGGTGAATCATGAGATCGGAAGCACTGCAGGAACATCCAGGGCGCATGGAGCAAAGGGCGCCTTTATCTCAGAATGGATTATCAATAAGTCCGACCTACGCGTCGTTTCGGCGGGAGATTTGATTAAGAGTGTTTTTGTCTGGGATTCGGTGACCTCGGCATTTGTTCAGTCGGCTAACCCGATCGCTTTTAATCGATTCTGCTCTGCGGATTTGCCGGCCACTACGGCTTTCTATAACGCGGCAACCGGCTTGGGGACCCTCGCTCGGATTTTCATGAATGGAGAGGAAGGCGGGGCAAACGGCTATCCATTGGCGCATGTCGCTTCCGGCGCAAACAAAGGCAATAGCTACGTGCTTTCGAGTCTCATGCTCGCTGGAACCTCGAATGTAGGAGCATGGGAGAATCTGATCGCAAGTCCGTACGCGCAGGATACCACGGTGGTGGTTGCCACAAACGATGGCGGGACAGGGTTAATGAAGGATGCCCTCGCTGTTTATGTAGGTAAGAAAACGAGTGTGGGGAATGAAGTGCAGAGGGCGGGATTGGTCGGGGGATCGTTGAAGTTTGTTTCTATAGAGGGGCAGAGTAATGCGATCACGAATACGACCACGCGCACGACCGGCATCGTCAATGGGTCACGCTTTAGCTTGAGTGCAACATCGACGACCCAGTTCCCGAAGTTGGAGGATGGGGCTTGGAATCCGATCAACCCGAGAGAATTCTATTTCGTAACCTCCGATCAGCTAGATCAGGTTGCGGACAACTTGGGGACCCAGATCGGAAGAACTCGTTTATGGAAGCTGACTTTTGACAGTATTCAGAGCCCTGAACTTGGCGGGGTGATAGAGGTGGTAGTCGAGGGAGGCGTTGGGAACGACGCGAACATGTGGGACAACATTGCGGTAACGGCTGACGGCAATTTGGTTTTGCAAGAAGACACTGGAAATGCCGCTCACAACGCAAAGGTTTGGTTTTACGATCCGCTTACCAAGGTTCTCTCAAAAGTGCTTCAGCACGATGAATCCAAATTTGGGAGCCCCACAAAGGGCGCCACGGCGCCGTACTCAGTGGATGAGGAATCCTCGGGGGTCATCGACATCACCTCGATGTATGCCGGTAATGCGAAACTCGGTGATCGGTACTTCTTGATGGCGGTGCAAGCGCACTCGACAGATTTTACGGGTATCGATGGAAGTACGATTTCGGGTGGCACAGCGTCTCTCGTTGAGCGCGGTCAGCTTCTCTTAGCGAGGCAGTTGGCAGTCGAAAAGGGAGTGAGCACGACAGCGACCCCTTATCTACTTCCGACAGATCCGTCCTTTAAAACGGCTTCGGTTCTAACGGTTGGAGACCAGGTTCCTCTCACTGGCGGAGCTTCTGGCGCGTTGTATGCGATGGCGGGAATTCCGGATGGGCTTGGTGCCTATGATAATGGAGACGGGACGGTCACTCTGCTGGTAAATCATGAACTTGGGTCGACCTCTGGAGGTACGCGTTCCCATGGAGCCAAGGGGGCTTTCATTTCAGAATGGATCATTCGAAAGTCAGATTTGAGCGTCATTTCCGGTAAAGATCTTATTCAGAAAGTCTATGGATGGGACAAGGCGTCTCAGAAGTCACTGGGTACGACTTCTACGGTCGCCTTTAATCGGTTCTGCTCCGCCGATCTCCCTGCAGTCAGTGCGTTTTATAACTCGACGACGAAGCTGGGAACTCAGACGCGGATTTTCATGAGCGGCGAAGAGGGGGGATCCACGGGTTACGCAGTTGGACATGTGGCAACGGGGACGGATAAAGGGAGCAGCTACGTTCTTGGGAAGTTCAATCTGGATACTAATGGCTCAGGGATCGCGGCTGTCGGGGGGTGGGAGAACCTGCTCGCGAGTCCCTACGAGCAAGACAAGACCGTGGTTATTGGAACCAACGATGGAGGCACTGGTATCATGTCAAACAGTGTGGCGGTTTACGTGGGTACCAAGACCAACAGTGGAACCGAAGTCGACAAGGCTGGATTAAATAATGGGACCGTCAGTTTCATCTCCGTGGTCGGCAACGCGGCGGAGATTGTGGATACGACGTCCCAAGCCACTGCGATTACAAATGGGACACGGTTTGTTCTCAGTAGCGGAACGAGCACCGCATTTGCACGCCCTGAAGACGGGGCGTGGAACCCTCTCAATCCAAGGGAATTCTACTTTGCCACTACGAACCGGATGAACGATGCAGGTCTCGGCCTCGGTTCACAGATTGGGCGCACCCGTTTATGGCGTCTCACGTTTGATGATATCCGAGAGCCATCGCTTGGCGGTGTGATTGATCTGATGGTGGAAGGTGGGGTTGGGAATGAGGCGACTATGTGGGACAACCTCACTATCAACTCGGCAGGCCAGATCATTCTCCAAGAGGATCCCGGGAATACTCCGCATATTGCGAAGGTCTGGCTCTTTGATCCGCAAACCAAAGCGCTCTCAAAAATTCTTCAGCATGATCCTGCTCGGTTTGTGGGAACGTCGCCGACCAGTGCCGCTCCTTTCCATCAGGACGAGGAGTCGTCTGGGGTAATTGAGGTGACGGGATTAGGAGTCGGGGCGCCAGCGAGCGGGGAGCGCACCTATCTAATCGCCCAGCAAGCGCACCAGGCCAACTTAGATGAATTTGCGAATGTCTCCGTTCTGAATGGAGGCAGTGCGTCTTTAGTGGAGCGTGGCCAAATCGTGCTTGTTCGGCAATTGACTGCGCTGAGCACAACTCCAGTGATTGAGCCTGACCTGAAACTAACAACAACGGCAGGGGCTTCCAGTGGGGCATCCTCGAGTAAGACGCTTGAGCTCGTGGTCTCGAATGTGGGTACCGGTGCTACCGATGGCAGTACAGATGTAGTTCTCGCTTTTTCCTTAAACAAGGGGGCGACGGTCACCAATTTTTCTGGTTCTGGATGGACGGTGACCAGCGGAACTACTGGGACGTCCCTGAGCGCGAAGCGCTCTGACGCACTCAATCCCGGGGAGTCCTATTCGAAACTCGTAGTGACTTATAGTGACGAGGCAGTGGCTCGATACCAGTCTGCACTGAAAGCGAAGGTGACATACGGAGCCTCATCTTCTGAGAGAAATACCGAGAATAACGCCTTCTCGTTTTCTGAAGCCGCCGGGGCCAAGAGGGGAGTCAGCAGTTCGGATTCCCCGTATTTGTTGCCTCTGAGTAATGGGTGGGAGTCGACGTCTCTGCTGACTGTTGGAGATGCCGTTCCGTTGACAGGTGGAAGTTTAGGTCAAATCTACAAGATGGTGGGGATCCCTGATGGCTTGGGAGCATTTGATAATGGGAACGGGACCCTGACGGTACTGATGAATCACGAGTTGGGAAATACGAGTGGGGTTGTTCGCGCTCACGGGGCGAAAGGAGCATTTGTTTCCGAGTGGATCATTCGGAAATCGGATCTCGCAGTTTTGTCGGGGAGCGACCTGATGAAGAAGGTCTACGGTTGGGACAAGGTAACGCAGAAGTCGCTCACAACCACATCGACGATCGCGTTCAATCGATTCTGTTCCGCAGACTTGCCTGCGGTCACTGCCTTTTATAATGCAGCAACAGGACTCGGAACGCAGGCGCGCATATTTATGAATGGCGAAGAAGGGGGAAGTACGGGATACGCCGTCGCGCATGTGGCTAGTGGTCCTTCGAAAGGGAACAGTTATGTTTTGGGTAAGTTTAATCCCCTCACCAATGGTTCAGGGGGCACAGACGTTGGGGGTTGGGAAAACCTCATTGCGAATCCCTTCGCGCAGGACAAGACCTTTGTCCTTGGAACGAACGATGGTGGAACCGGGGTGATGGGGAATCGGGTCGTGGCATATCTTGGCACGAAAACGAACACTGGGAGCGAAGTGGACAAGGCTGGCCTCACCAATGGAACGATCCGATTTGTGAAAGTGGACGGCAATCCAGCCGAGATCGTTAATTCACTGACGCGCTCCACGGAGATTACGGATGGGCTGCGGTTCACTTTGAGCACCACCGAGGGGACTCAATTTTCCCGTCCAGAAGATGGCGCATGGAATCCTCTCAATCCCAAGGAGTTCTATTTTGTCACAACCGATCAGCGGGATGATGCTGCTGAAGGTTTGGGCACGTTAGCCGGGCGCACAAGGTTGTGGCGTTTAACTTTTGATGACCTAAAGACTCCAGAGTCCGGAGGCACGATTGACTTAATGCTTGAAGGAGGAGGTTCTAATGGTGCGCCGTGGATGTGGGATAATTTGACGATCACCTCGGATGGTAAGTTGATGTTGCAGGAGGATCCGGGCGCAACGGCTCACAATGCGAAGGTTTGGTATTTTGATCCAACTACGCGCATCCTCACTAAGGTTCTCACGCATGATCCTGCACGCTTCGGGGACGGTGCTGCGTTGGATGCTTCCACTCCGTTCAACAACGATGAGGAGTCGTCTGGGATTATTGAGGTGAGCGCGATGTTCGGTGCCAATGTGTCGCTTGGGGAGCGCATTTATCTGGCTGTTGACCAGGCGCATTCCACAAACCTGACTGGGGTCGGTGATGCAACGGAGCTCGTGGAGCGTGGTCAGTTGCTCCTTCTCAAGCAGCTTCCGCTAGAAGTGGGTCAAAGCACCGCGACGTCGCCCTACATAGTCCCGTTGGATTCAACGATGAAGACGACATCGGTGCTCACCGTCGGAGATTCTGTTCCAAAGACGGGCACGACCTCTGGAGAAAGCTACAGGATGGTAGGTATTCCGGATGGATTGGGTGCTTACGATAACGGGGATGGGAGCTTTACGTTGCTCATGAACCATGAATTGTCGGCATCGGATGGGGCGGTTAGAGCGCATGGAGCAAAGGGGGCATTCATCTCGGAGTGGATCATTCGCAAGAACAACCTCAAGGTCCTTTCTGGAAGCGACTTGATCCGCCGAGTTTACGGGTGGGATAAATCGAGCCAGAAGTCCGATGTGAGTCCGTTGACCGTGCCGATTGCATTCACTCGGTTTTGTTCAGCAGATCTTCCCGCGGTGAGTGCATTCTATAATGCCGCTACAGGGCTCGGTTCGAAGGAGCGGATCTTTATGAGTGGCGAGGAAGGTGGATTAACTGGATATGCCGTGGCGCATGTTGCGACTGGAACGGACAAGGGTAGCTCCTACATTCTTGGGAAGTTTAACTTAGACACGAATGGATCTGGCATCGCAGCTGTTGGGGGATGGGAGAATCTGCTGGCGAATCCTTATGCCCAGGACAAGACGGTGGTGATTGGGAATAACGACGGCGGGGCGGCTAATGGAACCGCCTATACCGGCGTGATGTACAACAGCGTGGTTGTGTATGTCGGAGACAAACAGGCAACTGGAACCGAGGTGGATAAGGCGGGATTAACGAACGGAACCATCCGCTTTGTGGAAGTTGCGGGAAATCCATTGGAAATACCGACAGCGAACGCAACGACACGCGAGACGGCAATCAAGAGTGGTTCACGCTTCAGTTTGAGCGCCTCTACGAGTACGCAATTTTCACGTCCTGAGGACGGTGCATGGAACCCGTTCAATCCGCGTGAATACTATTTTGTGACGACCGATCGGATTAACTCGGGATCGCTTGTGATCGGACAAACCCAAGTGGGCCGGACCCGGTTGTGGCGTTTAAGCTTCGATAATATCTCTCGCCCCGATTTGGGCGGGACCATTGATCTTCTTGCAGAGGGTGGCGTTGGGAACGAT
>CANFNA010000044.1 GCA_947448395.1 Chthoniobacteraceae bacterium | reverse complement strand
GTAGGCACGCTGTTCCAAAACGGACTGCGCGTCGCCCTGATTCAATGAATATCGGAGGTGCACCATGAGCCATTGCGATCCAGAGATATGAGCGAAAAGCCAATCCGACTGGAGGGGGACACGGAAGGCCGTGCGTAAGAGAAACGGTGTTGAAAAATGAGCCTGCTCGCAGCCCGACCCTTTTAATCCTTCGCTAGGATCTTCTGTGCCTTCTTCGTATCGCTCACACGCAACACCGCCAATCCCTTCTTCGAACCGGGACTCGTGGCGAGGTAAGCGTATTCAATATTGATTTTTCCCTTGGCTAACTTCCGCGCAATGTCTCCAAAGGCCCCAGGCCGGTTCAGATTTTCAGTCAGCAAAACATTGTTCTCCACCACCAAAACCCCGCGCTCCTCGAGAAGAAAGAGCGCCTTCTCCGGATTACTCACCACCATCCGCACCACAGCGTGATCCGTCGTGTCCGACACCGTCATCCCATAGATGTTAATGCCGTCCAAAGAGAGCACTTCACACACCTCCGCTAAAGTTCCGGGTTTGTTCGCGAGAAATACAGAGAGCTGCTTGGCGATTTGCATAAGAAAGAAGAGTTCGTTCGGACCCCCTCAAAATGCACCGGTTTTGCTCCCGCGGCAACTACCCAAAACAAGCGGATTCGCTTTTCACCTCGCTCACGGACTCATTCTGAGGGTGCTTTCATTGACTTCGCATCCTTCGCTTCTATGTTTAGGACAGTGAATTCGAGCACAGAACTTGAGACGCCCCCGGACAAATCCAACGCCTTAAAGCAAGCCTTTGAGCCCGTCCGGCACGCCTTGGAAAGCGTCGAGTCGCGCATCCGTTCTCAGGCCAGTTCCTTCGATCCAAGCGTCGAATCCTACGTCGCTTACGCCATCCAAAGCAGCGGAAAAAGGCTGCGCCCAGCCCTCGCACTTCTCGCAGGAGGCGCTACCGGTGCCATCCTCCCAGACCACCACAATCTCGCCGTCGTCGTCGAACTCATCCACGCCGCGACTCTCGTCCATGACGACATCCTTGATGAGGCCGACACCCGCCGCTCTCAGCCCACAGCCAACGCCCGTTGGGGCAACGCCTTGGCCGTTCTTCTCGGAGACTCCCTATTCGCCCATTCTCTCAAACTCGCCTCCGAATTCGCCGATTCAAAAATGTGCCGCCGTCTGGCCGAAGCCGCACGGGAGGTCTGTTCAGGAGAAGTCATTCAGTCCAAACGCCGCTTTGATCTCCAACTCAGTGTCTCCGACTACTTCCGGATTCTGGAGATGAAGACAGGGGCCCTCTTCGCGGTCGCCACCGAACTCGGCGGTTTTCTCAATGGCGCAAACGAGAACACCATACGCAACCTGCACACTTTCGGCCTTCGTCTCGGCACCGCTTACCAAATCTACGACGACTGTCTGGACCTTGCCGGCGACGAGACCCACGCCGGAAAAACGCTCGGAACCGATCTGCGCCGAGGCAAACTCACGCTGCCCGTCTTACACCTGCTCGAAACCAGCTCCCCGACTGAACGCGAACGATTAAGCAAACTCATCCTAGCCGGTCAGGAAGACGAAATCCGGTCCTTGGTCGAACAAGCCATCGATACCGGGGCCATCCGATTCACCGTGACCACAGGTCGCAACATGCTGGCTGAAGCCAAGCAAATGCTCGAAGTCCTGACCCCATCTCCCTACCGAGACTCTCTGAATTCGCTCTGCCTGACTCTGGACTCGATGATTGCACCTCTCGCCCTCTAGCCAAGAGGCCCTGCATTCAAGTCAGCGCTCCGCTGATTACTAAAAACAGACTTACAATCCGTTTTTGTCTCCGCCGAAATCGGCTTCGCCCGCGATTTGGTTACTGTGAAGTTTTCCGCAGTGGCCGATCCCCCAAGCGACTTTCTGCCAACCAACGTAGAAAATGCTCGGGAATGTCCTCGAGAAAGATTGGCCTCCCTAGGCTCAGCAGCCCTGACCGAGGGCGAGCTGCTCAGCCTCGTTCTGCGGACCGGAAGCTCCCTGCCTGGGGCAACAGAAATCAGCCAGAAACTCCTCGCACGCTATGGCTCTCTTTGCGGTCTGAGCCGCTGTTCCTTGGAGGAGTTATCTCGATTTAAGGGTGTTGGTCCCACGCGCGCTGCGCGGCTCTTCGCCGCATTCGGCCTTGCCAGAAGACTCAGCGCCGAAAGCATTCGCCGAGAACGCATCGACTCTCCTGAACGCGTTTTCCAACTACTCGGTGTCGAAATGCGCCTCCTGCGACAAGAATCCCTCCGCGTCATCCTCCTCGACACCCGCTATCAACTCATGCGGGTGGAGGAAGTGTCGCGTGGCACCATCAATGAAAGCATCGCCCATCCACGCGATATTTTCGCCCCAGTCTTCTCAGCCGCCGCTTACGCCTTCGTCCTCGTGCACAACCATCCCTCAGGCGATCCAGCTCCCAGCGAGGCAGATCGACTCTTGACCCAGCAGCTCGTCAAAGCCGCAAAGCTCCTCCAAGTCCAACTCTCAGATCACGTCATCCTTGGATCGCCTGATAACGGGCGAACCCCTTGGTTCTCTTTCAAACAAACCGGCCTCCTCTAGCCCGTTCAGCCATTGAGCTCTAAAAATTCATGAGGAACACAATCCAGTGATCCTCTCCTCAATCCACCTTAGGAGCGAATCGCAGCAACCGCAGCCTCAAGCGACGCTGCATCGCTCACACTGAGAATTGGCATGCCCTTCCGAATCCGCCCCATCAACCCAGCCAAAACGCCGCCAGGTCCGAGTTCCAAGAACAGATCGCACTTCACCTCATCCAAAAGATACTCCATGGATTGCGTCCAACGCACCGAACCGGTCACCTGCTCTTTCAAGGTGCTTCGAATTTCCGACTCACCCGAAACTGGCCGCGCGTTCACGTTCGCCACCAGCGTACAATTCGGTTCCCTCACCGGTACCGTTGCTAGCACCGCACCAAGCTTCTCAGCCGCTGAGGCCATCAAACGCGAGTGATAGGCGCCAGCCACATTCAGCGGTTTAGCCATGCGCACCCCGTGTTCCTTCGCCAATAAAACCGCCTTTTCCACGCCGGCCTTTTCTCCGGAGACAACAATCTGACCCGGGCTGTTGTAATTCGCCACGTCCACGCCAGCCGCTGCCGCAAGCGCACAAACCGCCGATTCCTCACCTCCAATCATCGCCGCCATCCCACCCGCAGTAGACTCACAAGCCTCCTGCATAAACGTCCCGCGCTGCGCCACCAATCGCAGACCCGTTTCAAAATCAAACGTCCCAGCCGCTGCGTGCGCCGTAAATTCCCCCAGCGAAAGCCCCGCCGCTGCGACCGGCGAAACCTCTCCGGCAAGCTCCCTCAATACAGCCAAACACGCCAGACCGTGTACATAAAGCGCAGGCTGACAATGCCGCGTCTGCGTCAACTCCGCTTCCGGCCCCTCCCAAGCAATCCGACTCAACGAGTAGCCAAGAATCCGATCTGCCTGCGCGAAAAGATCCGACGCAACTGCGTATCGAGAAGCGAGATCCTGGCCCATTCCAACGGTCTGGGCGCCTTGTCCTGCAAAAAGAAATGCGATGCGTTTGTAACTCATAAAATCAAAAATACGTTTTGGTTGAGGCTGAAAAAGGCTCTGAGTTTCGGATTTTGTCAACGCAGCTTCAGTTTGAGCATCCTCGCCGTCCGAGCCGCCGCACGCTCCAGCAGCCTCGGCGCTTCTCCCATCGCTTCACCAAGCTCCATCACCCCATCCACAATCGGAACGATCGCGTCAAATTGCGCATGCACCTCAGGGTCTTCCGACACCGACCCGGCAAACGCAATCACCTTCCGCCCAAATCCTCGCGCCATTGCCGCCACCCCTGCCGGCCCTTTCCCTTCTAAAGTCTGCCCGTCCACACGCCCCTCCCCTGTCAAAACCAAATCCGCAGCCTCCACGCGCCCCTTCAAATCCATCGCACCAGCCACCAACTCAAATCCTCCCTCCAGCCGCGCACCACAAAAAGAAAGCAGTCCGTACGCAATCCCCCCTGCAGCCCCAGCCCCACGCACCTCCCCATCATCCCTCCCAGTCAAAGACCGCATCCGCGCAGCCAAATTTTGCAGTCCGTTCTCCAAAAACCGCACCGCATCCAAATCCGCTCCTTTTTGAGGAGAAAATACCGCAGCCGTCCCCCTTTCTCCCAAGAGTGGATTTTGGACATCACAGGCCGCTACCAAGCCCGGAATCGGAATGCAGCCCGACACATCCACGTGCTCGATCCGCCCCAAATTTTCGGGCAGCGGTTCCAGCTCTGTTCCACTCTCCCCGAAAAACCGACACCCCAGCGCCGCGGCCATTCCAATTCCCCCATCGGTCGTCGCACTTCCCCCGAGCCCAATCAGAATTTTCGAAGCCCCACGCCTGACCGCATCACGCATCAAAATCCCTACCCCATAGGTGTTGGCACGGTAAGGGTTGAGCTCCTCACTCTTGAGCCGCCAAAGACCCGCGCTTTCGCTCATCTCCAACACCGCCGTGCGACTCCGCGCTTCCCAAACATACCGACATTGAATCTCGCGCCCCAAGGCATCCACAGAACCCACCTCGATCCACTGACCTCCCAAAGCACAGCACAGCGCTTCACTGAACCCTTCTCCTCCGTCCGCAATCGGAGCCGAGACAAACTCACTCTCCGGATCCACCGAGGCCCAACCCTTTTCCAATGCCGCACAAACCCCCGTAGCAGACAGGGATCCCTTAAACTTGTCTGGCGCGAGTAGGATCTTCACAGAAGCCTATTATGAAAACGCCAGCCCATAGAATGCAAGTTACCCCATCTCGCCGCTCGCTTTTTGAACATCCACTTCGTTTCCATCATAGCAAACCGACCCGCCCCTGTTCCTCTCATTCCCAATAGCCGTCCCATGACCTCTCCAGAAAAACCCATCCACATCCTCGCCTGCGGGGAAGTCCTTTGGGACCTCTTCCCTCAAGGCCCATGCCTCGGAGGCGCCCCAGCAAACTTCGCCTGCCACGCTTCCCTCCTCGGCGCTCAGGTGTCTTTCCTCACCGCCGTCGGGACCGATCCTCGGGGCAGTGAAGCTCTCGCAATCCTCCAGCACTTCGGTTTGCAAACCGATTTGATCCAACGTCTCCCAGACGCCCCCACCGGCACAGTCGGCGTCTCCTTGGATCCAAAGGGAAAGCCATCCTTTGAAATCCATCCCAATTCCGCTTGGGACAATCTCAGTTGGACTCCCGCTCTGGAGACCCGAATTTCACAGGCTGACGCCGTCTATTTTGGAACTCTGGGCCAGCGAGGTTCAGCATCGCGGGAAACCATTCGCAAGGTTCTCAAACTCGCCAAGGCCCGCGGTATTCTGCGCATCCTCGATGTCAATCTGCGCCGCCCATTCTTCGACCCATCGCTCATCCGTGAATCGATTGCTGAAGCCAATGTTCTAAAGCTCAGCGACGATGAATTAAAAGAAGTCGCCTCGGCTTGCGGCCTCAATCCAGAGGACCCTGCTAAAGAAACATTGGGCGCCTTGCTCAAAAATTTTGACCTCTCCCTCATCATTATGACCCAAGGAGGAGAAGGCGCCTTGCTAGTGTCCCCTCAAGGAGCCATCCATCAACCGGGCATCCCGACTCAAGTCATCGACACGGTCGGTGCAGGAGATTCCTTCACCGCGTGCCTTTGCGTCGGGCTACTTCGAGAAAACCCGCACGCCGATATCCTGAAAAAGGCGTGTGAGATCGCCGCCTTTGTCTGCTCTCAATCCGGAGCCGTTCCAATGAACCCGGAGGGGCGCCTGCTCAATTCCCCTCAAACGGCCGCTTCCTAAAACCCTCGAAAGTCGGCTATTTCATCCGCCTGTCTTTCAGTCTAATCTACTCCCAGAAAGCTCGGGGAAACGATCCCCTCAATCCGTTTCATCCAACCCAGCCATGACAAAAATTGCCGTCATCGGGACCCTCGACACCAAGGGCAACGAATTACAGTTCCTCGCAGACTGCATTCAGCGCTTAGAACTCCGCCCGTTACTCATCGATCTCGGAGCCTCCAAACCGGACTCCCGATACACCCCTTTTTTAAACCGCCAGCAAGTGGCTGAACTCGCCGGACTCGATCCAACTGCTGTCTACCCAGACAGGAAATCAGCTGTCGAAGCCATGGCCACGGCCTCTCGGAAAGTGCTGCTTCACTTGTTCGAAACTCACCAAATCCATGGCGTGATTTCCCTCGGCGGAGAATCCGGAACTACCATTGCCACCGAAGGCATGCGGGCGCTCCCTCTCGGTTTCCCAAAAGTCATGGTTTCCTCTGTGATCGGCCCTAAAAACGCCGAATACATCGAGTACAGAGACATCATCCTGTTCCCCAGTGTCACAGCTCTCAGCGGACTAAATCGATTCCTTCGCCACACGCTCTCACTCGCCGCGGGAGCCATTTGCGGAATCGCTCAGTCCTCCATCAGCGCGGGCCTCACCGACAAACCTCTCGTCTTGGCCAGCCGCCACAACCAGATCAGCACTGGCCTAGACCGCGCTGTCGCCGTAATCGAGGGTGCGGGATACGAGGTCCTCCAAATTGAAGCCAATGGCGATGGCGGCAAACGCATCGAGTCCATTCTCGACAGTCACCTCGCCGAAGGCCTTCTGGACATCTGCCTGCGCGAGGTGACAGACGAAACCGTTCCCGGTGGCCTATTCTCCGCAGGACCCCATCGCCTCGAATCCGCCGCACGCCACGGAATTCCAGCCGTCATTGTTCCGGGATGCGTCGACATCGTGACCTTAAAGGAAGATCCAAAAGCCCTCGCCCCTCTCCGGGAACGGACTTTTCAAAAATTCAATGGGGAGATGCGCTTCATGCGCTCCGATGCAGCGGAATGCACCCTCATCGGCCGTAAAATTGCGGAAAAAGTCAACGGATCCAAAGGCCCCGTCACCGTCCTCCTCCCTTTACGCGGCTTGAGCGCTCTGAGCTGTCCTGGAAAAGCCTTCCATGATCCAGAAGCGGATCGCGCGCTATTCAAAGCCCTGAAGGACAATCTACAAAGAAAAGTCCAACTCAAGGAATTGAGGGCCACTATCAACGACAGCCCGTTTGCAGAAGCCTGTGCGCGCGCTCTTCTGGGCAATATCAAAGCCAAGCAGCGCAACCACGAGAACCTCCAAAAAGTCGACTTCTTCGCCTCGGAATCCGAGCCCTTCTTGCGGGATTTGGCGCACCGTCTCGAAACGGAAGTCTTTTTGCCCGGCGATTTCATCATTCGCCAAGACGAGATCGGCGAGTCGATGTACTTCATCGCCAACGGCACCGCAGAGGTCATCCTCAATGGGAAACGCATCGTTAAATTGGGGAGCGGAGCCCCGTTTGGCGAAATGGCGCTGGTTTCCGGGGCACGCCGCGTGGCCAGCATCCGGGCTCTCGAGTACTGCGAAGTGCACCGGCTTTCGAAGGAAGACTTCGACCTGCTCCGCCAATCAAATCCCACCTTTGACCAGCGTGTGAAGGCCATCATCAAACAACGCACTCTCGAAAACCTCAGTTACTAGCTGAGCCGATTCCAGAAAACCTCTCGTATGAAAACCATTCCTCTGGGTCAAACCAACCTCATTGCCAGCCGCCTCGCCTACGGGTGCTGGCGCATCGCCACCGGCGACGATGCTCAAAACTACGCCACCACAAAAGCCGCAGTCTTCGCAGCTCTCGACGTCGGATTCACCCTCTTCGACCACGCCGACATTTACTGCAATGGACAATCCGAGGCCATGTTCGGCCGCATCCTCCGCGAAAATACCGGACTGCGTGACCAAATGATCATCGCCACAAAATGCGGGATCCGCCCAAAAAACCAGCCGCACGGCACCCCCACCCGCTACGATTTTTCGTCCGACTACATCCTCTCTCAGTGCGAACTATCCCTTAAACGTCTCGGCGTCGATCGGATCGACCTTCTGCATCTCCACCGCCCCGACTACCTCATGCATGCCGAAGAAGTGGCAGAGGCGTTCCAATCCCTGCGCGATAGCGGCAAAGTCCGCGAATTCGGCGTGAGTAACTTTCGGCCTTCTCAGCTTTCTCTCCTGCAGTCCGCCCTTTCGTTTCCGCTCTGCGTCAATCAAATCGAGGTCAGTCTTCTCCAACTCCAAAGCCTCGAGGATGGAACCTTGGATCAGTGTCAGGAAAAGAAAATCACCCCGCTCGCTTGGAGTCCCTTGGGCGGCGGACTTCTCGCTGACGGCGGAAAGGACCTTCTGCCCGGCCAAATGGACTATGAGCCCTCAAGAGTTTCCGCTGTCGTCGATTGGCTCGCGCACCAACGAAAGCTTCCCAAAGAGGTCATCGCCCTCGCTTGGCTCCTCAAACATCCCTCCAAAATGATCCCCATCGTCGGGAGCAGTAATCCAGAGCGCATCCGTTGCATGGCCCAAGCCGATGCGATTGAACTCTCACGCGAGGAATGGTACCACCTCCTCACTGCCGCTCGCCGAGATCCCTTGCCCTGATCCGAAAACCATTCAGGAGACCCAGCCAAAGTTTGAAACCGCTTCGGGATCACTTCCGGAAGCGGTTTTTTTATCCTCCCGAAACTTTTCCGTACCGAATTGAAAATCATGGGGCAAACTGCGCCCACCATCCCTCATTACGATGCTAATTCTTGCGGAAACGCCCGAGGTTCTTTTGGAGTCCATGACGGACTCACTCACCCGAACTCATGGCCCTTGGAACAGGCACTGGCTGATCCTCCCAGGACGCGGACGCCCCGAATACCTTCTCCAAAAATGGGCCCGCAGAAGCGGCATCGCTGCTCGCTTTCAACAACTCACCCTCCGCGTCCTCCTCGAACAAGTCGCCTCGGGTGATACCCCCAATCGCTTTGATTTCGACTCCCTCCGACTCACCGTCGCTTCCCTCCTGAAACAATTCTCAGGAACACCCCCGCTCCCTCCCGCCACTTCCTTTGAAAACATCGATGCAGCCGTCCTAGATTGGGCCCGTTCAATCGCCCAAACTATCGATGATGCGATGCTCTGCCGCCCAAAAAACGAACGTTGGGAACCCTCTTCCTTTCTAGAAAACATTGCCTCCTCAGAAGCCGTCCAAAAAGCACTCGAGTTCCATCTTGGAAACCGCGCGCCATCCGATTTCGAATCCGCCACCAAAAAATGGTTCACCCATTGGAAAAGCCAGGGCGGCCTGCCACACCTCTGGATCCAAATTGATTCCGGCTTACCCTTTTCTCAGTTCTCTTGTTTCAAACATTTTCTAGAACTCCTCCACGCCGAATCCCCTGAACATCTCCACCTCTTCGCGCTCTCCCCAAGCTCAGAATACTGGGGAGACGCGCAGCTCCGCCGAAATAAACACACCGCGAACCACGATCCCATTCAGCAGCAAGAATTCCATCCCGGCGGATTACTTTGGGCCCTCGGAAAATCCTCTCAAGACCTCCACCGGCAGCTCGCAGACACCTTCCTCGCAGAAAATGACGGAGGCTCTTTAATCAGCTCCCCAGAACCTCAAGACACCCTCCTCGGCCGCCTCCACTCGTCCTGCCGAACTTCGACCTTAACCCCAGCCTCAGAACGCCCTCCTCTGCGTCAGGACGACCATTCCCTCTCAATCCACGCATCTCGGAGCCCATTGCGTGAAATGGAAGTCTGCAGGGACCGAATCCTACAGGCCCTCCACGAAATCCCATCTCTCAAACACGAAGATATCCTCCTCCTCTTGGCTGACCCAAAACGTCAGGCTCCTTTCGTCGAAGCGGCCTTCCGCGCCGACGATCTCGCTCAACCAGGCCTCCCTTTTCGACTGCTTGGCTTTGGCCAAAGCGTTCCATCCCCCGTCGGCGAAAGCCTCTCGATATTACTCCATGCACTGCGCGGACGCCTTACGCTTCTTCAAATTCAGACCCTCCTAGAGAATCCCCTCGTCGCTCAAAAGTTTGGGTTTCTCCAAAACGATGCCCAAGGAGCAAACGTCGTTTCATGGCTCGAGGACGCCGGATTCCGATGGGGAATCGATCCCGCACACCGTCATCCGTCGCAACCGATCGACGAACGACGTTGGAATCTTTTCTGGGCACTCCAACGCCTGGGCTTCGGATCCTTGCTCCCACGTGAGGATGCCTCCCAAACTTTTCCGTCGCCGCTGCCTAACCATCAAACCGTTCCCCTCGAACGCGCAACCGGCCTCAGCCTCGCCTCTCTCGCTCAACTTGCAAAATTTGCCGACCTTCTCCAAAACGCCCGAGCCCTCTGGGGGCACTCCTCGCCACGTCCCGTCTCAGAATGGAACCAGAGCGTCGCACACCTTCTGGAACAATTTTTCCTCTGTCATGCAGCCGTTGACGATTCTCATCGCCAGAAAATCCTTACCAGCATCCTCCCAAGCCTAGCAAAAGCATCCAATCGCGGATCCCTGATCGTGACCGCCGACGGCTTCCTCCGGTTGCTCGAAGAAAAACTCGCCTCCCTCGGCGAATCCGGCATCCGAGGACGCGGCGGTGTCGTCGTTGCCGACCTCCGCGAATATGCTGGGGTTCCAGCACGCATGACCCTCATCGCCGGACTCGATGAAGGGTCATTCCCCAGAAAAGACGAGCGCCCGCAATGGCACCCCATGAATCTCACGCCAAAAATCGGCGACCCGCTCAAACGCGACGCCGACCGGCACGCGCTGCTCATGGCCGTCCTCGCATGTCGTGAACGACTCGTCCTTTCGTACCAAGGCGGATCTGACGAGGACGCCAAACCGCGACCTCCCTCCACGGCGCTAGCCGACCTGCTCCAAGCCGTTGACCTCACCCTCCCATCCGCCTCCAACGGTGAACCCGCCCATCACGCACTTGTCTTCAAACACCCACTCAATGGGTTCAGCCCCGAGGCCTTCTCGAGCGGGCTTCCTGAGAGCGCCCGCAGCCAGCTTCCCGACGACTTTACATCTGCCAAAACGCTGCACAATCGCCACGGAATGCCTCCATTCCCAGGCCCATGGACCCATATCCTCCCCGCGAGCGAGAATGCTCTCGATAACGACACACTCTCTCTTCCACTTTCCGAACTCGAATGTCTCTTCGACGAACCCTGCAAACTTTTCGCCAATCGTCTTCATCTCAGCTTTCCTGATACCCCAGAATCTCTCGCAGGCGACGATTTGCTCTCCCTCAACCAACTTGAGAAATGGAATCTGACGGATCTGCTCATCAAAACGAAAGCCTCCGAAGCGAATCCCTCTCAGCTACACGAGCACTTCACAAAAGCGGGACTCCTGCCTCGCGGCGAAATTGGCAACAGCGCTTGGCAAACCATCCTAGAAAAACTGCCAGATCCCTTTCCCTCTCTAGACGGTTTCCTCCCAGCGAATCACCGAATTACTATTCTGCTAACCTCCACATTGCCGCCGTCGTCGCAGTCCCTTTTCGAGGGCACACTCAACGATGGTTGGTACTGGAAGCCAGACTCAGGAAAGGCCCTCTTCCTTTGCGCGTCCAAAGCCAGCCTTAAACACAGACTCAAAGGCTGTCTATCAGCCCTTCTGCTCGCCGCAAACTGGCCGCACCATCACGAAGAAAAATCTCCACCCGGATCCCTTCCTCGCGAAGCCCATTTTTACTTCGCATCCGCCGGAACTGCATTGGTCATGCCACTGCCTGATTCCCAAACCGCCATTCGTCATCTGAGCGCACTACTGCCCCTGCTCTCGCTCGCAAAGCGCATCCCACTGCCTTTCTGGTCAGAACTTGCAGAAACAATCCTTAAATCGACCCTCGAAGCCAAAAAGCTGGTACGTCCAACGCCCGAAGAAACCCAAAAACTCCTCTCCTCTCTCCATGAACAATGGGCTGGCCGCGCTTTCAAAGTTGGGATCGCCCCAGCCCTAAAGCCCGCCACCCGCTTTTGCTTCCGCGGTTGTCATACCCCCCTAACGGAAAGCTCTCAACTCCCTGAACAAGCCGATTGGCTGCCGGATCCCAATCATCCCTTGGCTTGGAGAATCATTCACTTTCTCCACGCTTGGATGAAATCCGCCGGAATGCCCTGAACTCTCTCCTCCACGGATCCATGCCCACCTTCGATTCCCTCTCCCAACCCCTCGACGGCGCCCACTCCATCGAGGCCAGCGCAGGCACCGGAAAAACATACTCCATCACCGTCCTCTGGCTGAGGCTCATCGTCGAAAAAGAGCTCTCCGTGGATGAGATTCTCGTGAGCACCTTCACGCGTGCCGCCACCGGTGAACTCAGCGAACGCCTCCTCGCCGCCCTGCGTCGCTGCATCTGCGTCGCACACCAAATCGAAGCAGGTGACCAACCCCCGGATGGAATCGAAAAAACAATCCTTCAAAGACACTGCGAAGCGGATCCCGATAAACTCAAAAGCCTCATCCTACGCCTCTCCAACGCCCTGAGCTCTTTTGACCTCGCGCCAATCTCCACCATGCACGGGTTCTGTCAGTCGCTGATCACCCGACACGCCCTCGAAATCGGTTGTGATCCAAGCCTGAGCCTCGCACCCGATTGTCAGGAAATCCTCGATGAACTCCTGAACGACACCACCATGATCCTCGCAGATCAGCCAGATCTGAAATTGGACAGACTACGCTCCGTCTCCCGAGCCGTCGCAAAAAAACCTTCCGCCAAACTGCTCCTCGGCGATCCACTGCAACCCTCCGCCCAAGTCGCAACCGCGGTCCGAGAATCCTTGGAAGCCAGAAAATCGGAGGCTGGTGTCCGAAGCTTTGATGATATCTTGCTCATCGTCCGGAATGCCCTCAGGAAGGAGGGCGCTGATGGCGTACTTGCAAAAGCCATCCGCAAAAGACTCCGCGCCGCGATCATCGACGAATGTCAGGACAGCGATGACATTCAGATCGAGTTTTTCCAACGTCTATTTTTGCATCCGGATACCGTCTCATTCATCGTCATCGGAGATCCCAAGCAAAGCATCTACCGGTTTCGGGGAGCCGACCTTCGCAGCTACAAAGACCTGACAATCTCCGTCGCTCGCGCGCCTGCAATGACCGTCAACCACCGATCCGATGGTGACCTCATCGATTCCATAAACAGTCTCTACGGCACTCGATTCACCTTCCCAGATTCCCTCAACCCAGAAACGCCCACCGAATACATTCCAGTTTCAGCTCAGGCAAAGGCCTCCCGAATCGAAGATCCAAGTCCAAAAAACGCTCTCGTATTTCTTCTGTCTGAGGAAACAAACCGTGACGCCGCCATCGCAGACCTTGCGAAACAAACCGCAAGAGAATGCCTTCGGCTTCTCAGCTCAGGGGTCCTCATTGAAGACCGCCACGCACCACAGGGAGCCGATTCTCTGCGCCCCCTCAGGCCGAGCGACATCGCTGTTCTTGCCTCCAAGCACAGGGAACTCAGACTCGTGCGCCGCGAATTCATTGCAGCTCAAATCCCCTGCCAAACCGCCGGCAGCGGCATGGGCAGCGTTTTCGCATCCGACGAAGCCCATGACCTTCTCGCATGGCTCCATGTATTTTCCTCCCTCGAAGGACATGGCCATGGAAGCCTTCTCAACAAACTGATCGCCTTCCTTGGAACCCCACTAGTCGGACTCTCTCCCGAACAACTTCTCAGGCTTCGAGAAGATCCGATCTTGCAGGCTAAATACTGCGGAAAATTTCAAACAGACTTACCCCGACTACAACGTTCCGGGCCGCTCCCGCTACTCCTTCGACTCCTCTCCGAGGATCAAACCGTGAATGCAAATCTGCCATTCCTCGAAGGCGAACGCCGATTCACCAACTGGCGCCAAATCGCAGGACTCCTCCAGCACCAGCACGGCAGAGGAAAACGCAGCGCTCACATTCTGGCACTCTGGCTCGAGCGGCAAATCGCAGACCGACCGGACTCCACCGCTGAGGACGACGAAACCAGTGAATCCGCTCTCCTAAAATTGGAATCCGATGCAGACGCTGTTCAGTTCCAAACGGTCCACGCATCCAAAGGACTCGAGTATCCTGTCGTCTTTTGTCCCTTTGTTTGGAATCTTCCGTCGGTCCAAAGTGCGAAGTCCAATATCTGCCAAATCTACCGTGACTCCGATGGTTGGGTGCTCGATATCGAATCCGCAGACCGCCTCAAAAGTGTAGACAAAGCTCTCGAGCAGGAGGAGGAGGAGGGCCACCGCAAGCTCTACGTCACCTTGACTCGCGCAAGACACAGGGTCTACGTCGGGGCCGCCTCCGTTCCAGACAGCAACAAAGCACACCTCAACGGCTCGCACCGCTCCCCGCTCGCTTGCATCCTCGCTTCCAAAAACGGTGGCGAACCGCCCAAAGAACTCTCGCAATGGCGCACCGCCCTCGAGAGTTATCCCCTAGCCACCATCTTGGAAAGATCCCAACCCACCGCGCGAGATCCATTCATCGGGTTAAAACCGAACTCCAACACGTTCCCCACAGCCCCAAAACCGATTCCATCGCATTCCCACTTGTTATGGAGAAAGGTTAGTTTCTCCTCACTCACCAAAGCCCAACACGATCATGACTCCTCTCAAGACCGCGGTGATGAGGGTTCTGACTCAGAGCGGCAAACGATCGACCCTGGTCTCCTAGCACCGCTGGGGCAGGCCGGCGCCAACTTGGGAGATCGGCTGCACAAAGTTTTGGAGGGAATTCTCGGCAACCACCAATCCCTTCCCGAATGCCTCCCAGAGGGCGAACACCTCCAAACATGGGAGTCCGTTATCCAGACCATCCTCAACAACCCCTTGCCGCTTCCGGACAAGAGCTCACTCACACTCCAATCCATTCGCGAGCGCTGCATCGCTGAAATGCAATTTCAGCTGCCAGTCGAACACTTCGCTTCCGAAGCTCTGTCCAAAGCCCTTCTGTGCGACCCTGCCATCTCGCGTTCACAGCAAAGAGCAGATTGGGCTTCGGGCATCTCAGGCTGGGAATTCGCAGACTTTGAGGGGTTTTTACAAGGATTCATCGATCTTCTCTTCGAACATGCAGGCCGCTGGTACGTCGCTGATTACAAAACTAATTCCCTCACGAAATACGACGACCGATCCGTCGAGGAGAAGATGCTTGAAAGTCATTACCTCCTTCAAGCCCGCCTCTACTGCGCTGCACTCCATCGACATTTAAAAGCCCAGTTGCCCGACTACCACCCCGACACCCATTTTGGTGGGGTCTTCTACCTTTTCGTCCGAGGCTTTCCCTCGGCTGGCGTTTGGTTTGAACGTCCCTCCACCGACGCCCTCGAGCACCTCTCATCCCTCTTCGCACAACCGTCTTCCCTATGATCAAAACCGATCTACCCGAATCCGAGTTGGACGGTTTTCGCGAGCTTGCCCGCCTCACATGGCACGGAGCTGCTGCCTCAAGTAACCCACCTGCATCCCCGTCCTTTCCGACCCTCGAACTCATCAACGTATTGGCGGAACTGCTACGCGCTGCGAGTCGCGGACAAGGCATGATTCCGCTCTCAGACCCAAGAACTCAAGGTCTCTCTGCGAGTCACTTTAGAGAACACCCGCTCTTCTTTGCGATAGATGGTCCGTGGCTTCTTCTGCCTCGCTACGCAGCTCATTTAAGGGCCGTTCGCGCATTCTTCGAAGACCGTCTTCAGAACCCACAGCAATCGCCCCCTCATAATCATGAGTCTATCTGTGCGGCTCTAAATGCCATTCTGCCCGCGCGGCAGATCCTCAACGATCACGGAATATCGGTGTTCGATAACATCCATCAACGGATTGCAATTGCAGGGCTCATTCATGCTCGCGCAGGCATCCTGACTGGCGGCCCTGGCACAGGAAAAACAACCACTGCCGCCGCCCTACTCGCCATCCACAAGCGCCTCAACCCCTCCATGGAAGCCGCCTCAGTTCTCGTGACGGCACCGACTGGAAAAGCTGCATGCCGCATTGCAGAGGCCATCGCTCGAGCCTCAAAGCAACTTGAGAACCTCACCCAAGAAGAACGCCTTTTTCTGCGAAGCATCCGTTCCCTCACCATTCACAGCGCCCTCCAGTGGAGCCGCATCAACCCTGAGAGAGGCGGCCCCTTCCGGAGAAACGACACCAATCCTCTCGAAGCCAAAATCGTTCTGGTCGACGAAGCCAGCATGGTCGACCTCTCGTTGATGGCTTCACTCACCGCCGCCATTGATCGCAACACCACCCTGCTTCTCCTCGGAGATAGCAACCAACTCAAAAGCGTAGAAGTCGAAGGCGTCCTCTGCGAATTGGTCGAACGCGGAGCCTCAGCCGATCTTCCACCTAACACGCTCCACGCCATCTCCAGCAGAACCAATCTCGATCTCGAATCCGTATCTAAAAGTTTCCGAGACGCGCTCCCATCGCCTAACGCAACCGACATCTCCCAGACCGCCCTTCCGGGAATCGCTTTTGGTCTGAAATACAGCCACCGCGCCAAACATGCTCCTTGGGTACTAGAGCTCGCGGACCTCTTCCGCCCTGGAACCCAACGGACTCTCGACGAACTCACCGCCCTTCTCGACCAAACACACGACTCAAACCTCCTCTGGCATGCGCGCAAACGCTCCAGATCAAATGACTCAGCTTGCTCCCCCTTCTGGAAGTCATGGGCCGAGCATGCAAAAGACTGGATCCGCTTCTCCCCAGACTCCCCAACAGAATCTCTTCTCAATCCTCTGAGCCTCCTCGCCAAGTTTCAATTACTGTGCAGCACCAATGCCCAAGTTGACCAAGCCAACGCAGACGCAGCCAACTTCCTATGGCCCGATCGAAAGCGACATCCTCACGCGATTCCGCACGGTTGCCCCATCCTGGTTCATGCCAACAACCATGCCTTGGATCTGAGCAATGGAGATGTCGGCATCGCTCTAGGCACCGCCTTTGGAGAACCCGCGTCATTGGGTTTATTTCCGTCGGGATCCAGCATCCCAAGACTCATTCCGCTCGCCCAACTTCCAGCTCATGGACCCGCATTCGCCCTCACCATCCACAAAAGCCAAGGCTCCGAGTGGGAACACGTAGTCATCGAGCTTCCGCACGGATCGGAATCTTCAATGCTGAGCAAAAACCTACTGTACACCGGTATCACGCGTTCCAGTCGGCGCATCGAGTTATTTGGCGACGCGAAAGTCATCGAACAAATCCTGAATCGCCCATAACGCAAATGGTGAGCAGGATCTAAGGCGAGCCCATCCAACCCAAACAATCTCTCAAGCGGACCGGCGACAAATGCAGTCCACCATGTGATCGTTCACCATCCCAACCGCCTGCATAAAGGCGTACAAGGTCGTTGAACCCACAAACTTGAAGCCTCTCTTTATTAGCGCCTTGCTCAGCGCATCCGATTCCGCTGTCCGCGTCGGCACCTCAGACATCACCCGCCAGTGATTCACCTTGGGTTGTCCTCCAACAAACGACCACAGCCAGTCGACGGCATTCCCTTCCCGTGTTTCAAGTGCCAGCCAGGCACGCGCATTCTGCCTCACCGAAAATAGCTTTCCACGGTGCCGAATCACTCCAGCGTCCGACATCAACGCCTCCAACTCCCCATCGCTCATCGCAGCGACTCGTTCCGGATCAAACCGCTGAAACACCGTCCGATATCGTTCCCGCTTCTGCAGAACCGTCCACCAAGAGAGGCCTGCCTGAGCCCCTTCGAGACATAGCATCTCAAACAAAGTCCTCCGATCCCAACAAGGAACACCCCACTCCTGATCATGATAATCTCGATACAAATCATGCTGCACAGGCAGCCAAGGACAACGGGTGGGTTCCATCTGCGTCCATTCACTAAGGGAGAATCCACTCCCGAAAAACCCCCAATTTACACCTCCTCATTCCCACTTCCTCCACCCAACGCCGGCTGATGCCACCAAAACCCAGCGGCAGTCGCTCCCATCGCGTAGGCTATCACATCCAAGAGATCTGAGGTTCCACGATGAAACCACCAAGGACCAATCCCCTCGCACACAATCGACCACACCAAAAAGTGAAGCCCTATCTCCCCCCAAGAAGGAGGCAGGTCATGTTTACGAATCCGAAGGCCACGTTGAACCCAAAGCACGAGCGGTAAGGCGGCTGGAATTAACAGCACATCATTGAATTGTCCGCCCAAGAACGAAGAAACCACCACCAACTTCAACACCCATCGGTTCAGCGCATACAAGCTGAGTACCCCTAAACAGAGCCCATCCCTCCCATACCCGAACGGCTTCAAAGAAATGCCCACAAAACAAACCCAGACGCAACCGCCAACAGAACTTTGAGAAACTCTACAAACACGTTCATGAGTTTACCAATCGCCGGGGTCGTGACAAGCAGTAGGCTACCGCTAACCGCCTCATTTCTTGCCTTTGGGCTGATCGCTGTCCCTGTCTTTGATCTTCGCCAATTCGGCAGATCCCTTCCCGAACTCATCGCTGGTCCTCTTCATCCAGTCGGATAAAAACTGCCTGTGTCGCTTCACCTCCGAGCCTAAATCCGGATGCTCAATCAAGTTCTTCAACTCACCGGGATCCGCTTCTAAATCAAAAAACTGCTCGGTATTCTCCCCATGCGTGAAGCGGATATATTTGTAGCGCTCCGTGCGAATCATCCTCGCCTCAGGATCGAAAGACTCCGCCGCAACATAATCCCGCTGGACACCCGATTTACCTTCCAGCACCGGCCTCAAACTGACGCCGCGAAGTGTCTCTGGAATCGCGACTCCGGCATAATCAAGAAAGGTCGGCATCAAATC
>CANFNA010000043.1 GCA_947448395.1 Chthoniobacteraceae bacterium | reverse complement strand
CATTGAAATACATCGTGAGCATGGCCTTATGGATTCGATTTCCGTCTTTGAAACGCGCCGCCCGAAATACGATGTCGTATGCGTTCCATTGCCGGAGTCCTTTGTAGAGGAAGTAAGGAGACGGTGTTTCATTAATCACGGCGCCCATTCCATGGCTGGTGGCGTCTCCATCTTGGATCTGAATCTCATAGCGGTTTTGGAGATAAACTCCGCTGTTCCCCGAGTCATTCATCACCAGAAATTCAATGTGCAGTCTAAAATCACGGTACTCTTTTTTGGTCACAATATCCGCGACTCCAAACTGGCCGAGTCCAGCCGCAGGATCATCCGTCTGGAGGACTGTTCCTGTATCGACAGGATCAGATACGAGCTTCCATTTAATCGGGAGTGAAGAACCGAAGCGGGGCCCAGCCCAATAGGTCCACTTTGCGTCGAGCGTTTCGCGCGTCCCATCGAGAAGGACGTCCGCCCCAGGCAATGGCTTCGCTCCTACTCCGACGTCCGCGTGGGCGGACGTTGCGAGTAAAGCTGTCGCCGCAATCCCTGTCGCCAAGCGTTGCAAAACCGATAACGAAGTATTCATCGCGCGCTAATGGTATTTGCTGCCGCGTAAAATTGAATGCTTTTCGCGTGAGCTAATCGATTCTTGTGCGTGTGAGCAGGGAGCTTGGATTTTAGGGTGATTGCGCTGGCTCCAAAAGGTTCCCTGATCAGAATTCTTGTGAATGGGAAAAGCCATTCTCCAGTACGGGATTGTTCTTTCCTGAAGGCTGTCGGTAAGGTTGCGACACCAATGAAATCCCTCACACGATTCTCCCTGTGCATCGCGGCTTTTGCGACGACGCTCCAAGCAGCCGACTTTGTGCCACTTTTTAATGGAAACGATCTTGATGGCTGGGAACAGCATAGCGGCAAGGCTGAGTATCGAGTGGAGGATGGTACGATTGTTGGCAAGACCGTCTCGAATACCGGAAACTCCTTCCTGTGCTCGAAGAAGACGTATGGGGATTTTGTTCTCGAGTTTGAATTCAAGGTCGCTCCGAACATGAACTCTGGAGTCCAGTTTCGCAGTGAGTTCTTCGATAAGGAAACTGAGGTGCCGGCAGGGGACGGTAAGAGTCGTAAGATTCCTGCGGATCGGGTGTTTGGATACCAGTATGAGATAGACCCGTCACCGAGGGCGTATACTGCAGGTGTCTATGATGAGGCCCGGCGGGGATGGATTTTCGACCTCAAGGAGAACGAGGCGGCTCGGAAGGCATTCAAACAGGGAGATTGGAACCAGGCGCGCATCGAATGCCAGGGCGATCACATTGTCACGTGGATCAACGGGGTGAAGGCCGCTGATTTAAAGGACGGACTGACCCTGCGTGGCATTATTGGCCTTCAAGTGCACGGCATCGGAAAGAAAGAGCCCGGCGAGGAAATCCGCTGGCGTGCGATTCGGATCAAGGAGCTTTAAGCGGAATTGAAGCTGGTGCGGATCGATGCAATTAAAGTTGATCGCACCAGCTTGATGAGAGAGACAGAAGAGCCTAGGGAGCAATTTCGGGCTCTGATGGAGTGAGACTCCAACTGCCGGTATCACCGTTGCCGTACCAGAATCCACCAAGTCTAGTTTCGGACTGCAATACGACTCCGAAGACCTTCCAAGAGAGCCCCGAGTCTGGATCCGAATACTTGCCGGAGATGACTCCAGTTGCGGAGTCTAGTTTGACGCGGAAGCGGAGAGGACGAGGATCCACTTCCTCGAATTTGTTGTCCGCTGAAAGGGTCACCTGACTGGCGAATTCTTCACCCGTGTTATCCAAAACCCAGAGCTCGAGCGGGCTTGGTGCCTCGCCCAGATTGAGAACTCTTTGTTTGGCTTTGGGCGCTTTATACAAAGAGCTCTTGAGCGAGATGGACTGGATGGAATCGTAAGTGGTTACCAAGCCCTGCTCGGGTTTTGGAAAGGTAATTTCTGTCAGTTGGTTGAATTCCTCCGTGTTTTCCTCGTTCAACACCACAGACCCGCAGATCTGGCCGGGATAGGGGTGGTGAGCGCCGAATAATTCTGCGTATAAAGCCACAGTTCCATTGGACTGCAGATATGCGTTGCAGACCAAGGGAGCACCGTCCGCAGATTTTCCGGTAACGTTGAGAATTCCGGTTTTTCCGAGTGTGGCAGTGCAATATCCCCAGCTTAATGCTTCTGAAGTTTCGAGGAGGGCGGTGAAGCGGGACCCAACGGCGACTACACTGTTTGCCGCGTCGAATTGGGTGCGCTGCAAGGATGCGAAGCTTACGGCATCTTCACCGAGTTGGCCGCCGCTGACAGTGATGCTGAGGGCGTCAGCGGAGTCACTGAGGGTGATTTCGAGATTCACCTCAGGTTTGCGTTTCGCGGTTATCGTTTTCTGAAAGCTCCACGTTTCATCCAAGGCTCCACTGAAGCGATAGGTGACTCCCGCGTAGTCCAGCTTTCCGCTGAATCCAGTTTGGCCGGTCATGGTGACCGTGATTCTTCCAACTGGAGCTCCATCTTCTGAATCACCGGTCAGTAAACCCTGATACACGCCTTTTAATTGAGCCGCTGGAAGGATTTCGATAGCCGCAGCCTGACTCTCCGTAGAGCCCACTTCGTTGCTTACCAGAACGGTGTAGAGCCCAGCGGCTTTTTCCGTAGCCCGCAAATAAAGTTCTGGCGCGGTCTGGCCCTCCATGGGTTGACCGTCCTTACGCCATTGGTAGGTGAGTTCCCCAGACCCAGACGCGGCGATGCTCAGGGTCACCTTTCCGTTGGCAAGGACCTTGGCCGAGCTCGGCTGTTGGTCGATGTTCGGAGGAACAGACAGCACGGGAGGTTCTGGAAGTTGGATTATCGGATCAGTCACCAGATTCTTGCCGTCATCGATGACGATCATCGGATCGATCAACGGGATTCCGGGAACTTCGGGGCTCGGATTTGGCTCATTAGGCTGAGACGTTCTGCGGATGTAGCCGTCGGCTTGTCCATCGGTGCTACCCCACCAGGGAGTACCGTTGAAAAACAAGGCATCGCCGGGTTGGAGGATGCGCCATTCGCCGGAGGGGCTCTGAAGGGCCATCCCCCAATTCTCGTAGAAGAAGAAGGAGATGTCTGGGTTTTTGGAGGCGATCAATTTTGCCTCTTCGAGGGTTACGTTGTGGGACCACTGCATGAGGTTCTTCCAGTCGGCGCCACCGTATTGGGCGACGGAAGGGATTTTGATCCATTCGTCAGGAGCGGCGACTGATGGGTCCCCTGAATTTGGGAGAAGAATTCCCGTTGGGTCTGTCAGGACAAAGCCGTCGACACGGTCGCCCGATAGGTGGGGTGCGAGCCATTCGCCTCTATTGACGAGATTTGGTTCCGTTGTGGAAACGGATATGTTGTCGAGCACAGGGCCGCAGCTACCGGAAATGGAACTTGCGAATAGGAGCTTTGTTTTCTCTTCCTTGGCAACAAACGAATAGGCCCTGCGTTCCCAACGCATGTTGCCTGAGTCGTTCTGCTTGAGGCTCGTGTCGTAATAAAAGATCTGGGCCTGGTTGCGGTCGCCACCGCACACGATGACTCCTTTCAGCGGGGAGTCGCCATAAGGATTACCCGAGAGATCGAAGCTGACCCAGTAGGACCGTCCGGGGACGGTTGGAATGGTTTGGCTGATCATCCCTTGGTCGTTTCCATTGAGATCAATGGAGCGAGAACCGCTGGCAGCGTTCCAGCAGGTATCGATTTCAATGGAGCCTGTCTCGACCTTCCATCCAAGGGATTCGTCGCCCTTGTTTAGCACATACCAGGTGCTGGGATCTACCTGAGGGCCGCGTTCAAAATCTCCATTGAGGAGAACTTCGTTGGAGGACGGTTGTTCCCCTGAGGTGATGCCAGGGAGGGGCTGGAAGCTGTCTGCGGAGAGGACTTTGATATTGTAAAATTTCCGAGCAAAACCGTCAGAGGAGAAGGTCATGATGCTGATGTTGCTCGGTGTCGAGAACACCACTTCTGATCGACCTCCAATGATGGGCTCGTAGAGGCCGGGCAATGAGTCTGTATCCAATTTAGGGAGAGGCTCTCGATTCGAGATGAGAGCAATCATTGGTGGAACAAGGATATTTGTCAGATCAGGGGCGGTCGATTTGGCAAGAATCCCAATGCTCCGCGTCCCGGCAGGGAGACTGACGGAGTAATCAGTCACATCAGGAGAGAAGGCAGGAGAAAGACTCAGACCTTCCAGCGACAACGAAGAAAGTCCTGCGGTGCTTTCGAGAGCTGTCGAGCGTTGGATGTCGAGTGTGAAGGTCCGCTTTGTGACACCATCAGCAGCGGTGAATTCGACATTGAAGGTGTTCAGCCCGAGCTCGAGGGGAAGGGTTTTATATCCTGTGAGTTCAACCCAGTCCAGAGGCTGTCCATTTACTGTCACGACCGTTCTTTGATTCTTTACGGTGAGAACCAGTTTCGCTGAAGCGACTGAATTGTGCTGAAACAATTGGTAGTGATCCGTTGAGGGATAACTCGGATCCCAGTCGATGAGCGATCCCCCGCGGTTGGCTGCGTAGGCAAAAACATCTGGGGATCCGTAGACTTTGAGTTGCGAGAGAAATTGCGAAACGACGGTTTCATCAGCAGATACGGAAGATTCCGCTACGGTCAATGGGACCACTTTATCCGCTGTCACAGCACCATCCGCCATGGTGGCTCGCAAGGTCACCGCATACGTACCCGCTTTTGTTGGGGTGCCGCAAAAATGTGCCAGTTGATCATAGGATGGATTCCCTGCTGAATTCTGCCTCAAACTCATCCCTTCCGGCAGTTCTCCTCCTACAACCGAGATGGTGTATGGCAGGCGATACCAGTAATCATCGCCGGGGCTGGGCCGGTTGATGACGATATGGGCTGAGTATGGCTCGATCGCCCGGCCCACTTGCAGATTCACTGGGAAGGGAACATCGAGATCGTAGGTCTTTTGCGCGTTGAGTGTACCCAAGCCTTTCTTACTGGCCACGACTGTGCCTGCAGCGGTCTGAGTCTCTGAAGCGCTCACGACCCTCGCGTTTGATGAGACGATCGTTGTTCCAAAAAAGCCGGTGGGAGCCCCTTTACTGGTTTGCGCCCAGAGCGGTTGGTTTAAGGAGAGAAAACATGCAGCGGCGGTGACGCCAGCGCAGACTTCTTTGCCGAGGGATGAAAAGAGAGTTCCCATGGGATGAATAGATGGACCGGCTTTCATGAATGACTTGATGGTCATAGCGACTTTTGTTCGTAAAACGCTACGGCTGCGAAAGTTTGTCATAAAATATCCGGATTTGTGCATTTCCCCTAGACCAGAGGCGGTCTGATCTGAGCGGATAGTATCTCGCTTTTTTGGTCTTTCAACCTAGCCGAAGGTCTAGGTTTGGAGCTTTGTTGGGGTGGTTTGTGGGCCGTTCTGCCTCGCTTTTTTTGCAGGGTTGAGGGCTAGCTTAGCTTTTGAAATGATGGTGGATGAGCGCATTTTGGGCCGCTTCGGCGGCTTCCGCTTGGAAGCCCTGATTGGTGCAGACGAGCACGGCGAACTGTTTCGTTGGCACGAGCAAGGCTTGGCAATAATTCAGTGTGTTAGAGCCGGCATGGCTGAGAGTCATTTCTCCGAGCATGGCATGCCTTGAGACAATCCAGCCCATCGCATAATTACCCAATCCAGGTTGATGAAGCGCTTGGTAGCTTTCCGAGGACAGGAGGGCGGATTGCCCGAAAGGGCCTTTAAGGTGATCCGCCACGAACTTTGCCCAGTCACTCAGCCCTACGTGAACGGTTCCAGCTGGGCCCATGACCTTTGCGTTGTCGACATTTGGGCCATTCAGTGGGGCTGGAGCGCCTGTTTGTTGATGAGGCCACGGCTGGTCTTCGAGGCCTACGGACCCAAGTCCGCCAAAGCCAGCGTTGACCATGCCCAGCGGCTGAAAAAGGCGATTTTGCATCAATGATTCCCACGCTTCGCCGGTCACTCTTTCAAGCATGGCGCCGGCCAAAACATATCCCAAATTGGAGTATTGATAGGCCGCGCCCGGTTTACTCAGGAGAGCGGTCTCGGCGGCTTCGGCGAGAGCGGCCAGACGTTGCCGTGGAATGAGGGAGGCTCGCTTTTCGACCTCCCGCCATTTGAGGTTCGTGGGGAGCCCGGCCGTGTGGTGGAGGAGATGCGAGAGCGTTGCTTTTCCGAGGTCGCCGGACTGAAGCGATGACTGTTCAGGAAAGACGGAGGCGAGGGTTGTTTCCCACGAGATGATTCCGTTTTGAACGAATCGCGCTGCGAGCGAGGCGGTCATGGGTTTGGTGTTCGATGCGATATGCCAGAGGTCTTCCAAGGTTGCGGGGGTGCTTCCCCCAGCTTTGCGCACTCCACATACGGCGGCTTGTTGGAGCCCATCGCAAGTGACAATTCCCCCGATTAGAGCGGGGAGGTGATGGTGTGAACGAATTTCCTCTAACTTCGCAGTGAGCGGCCAGTTTTTCGGATTGGAGCTCTCGGCCTTTGAAGCAATTGGGAGTGCGCACGAAGCGAGAGTCAACGTGCGTGCGAATTGGCGACGGGAAACATGCATGGAGCAACGGGGGAGATTGGGGGCTGCCTCGGTTGATCTACGGTGGGGAGAGGTAGCCCAAGGAAACGAGGAAGGCATCCGCCTTCTGGAGGGTGTCTTCGCGTTGAGGGGATTGATTGAAGAACCCGTGTGAAAGCCCAGGATAGTCGACCAGCTCGCATCGGTTCCCATGGGCTTTCATGACTTCTGTAAACTTCTCTACGGTCGCTATGGGAACTATGGAGTCGTTTTTACCGTGAAAGATGATGGTGGGGGGCGTTCCTGTTTTGACGTGATGCAGCGGGGATATTTCCTTCGGCTCACAGCCGAAGCGTTCAACATCGCCTTTGGCGCCGAAGCCTTGCAGGGAGAGTCCATCGAAAGGAGCCATAACGACCCCCGGATTGAATAGGATCAGGGCATTCGGAACGGATGAGACGGAGGCGCTGTTTGCATTGGGGTCGCGGTTGGGAAGGGTGGCCGTTGCTGCTGCGAGATGGCCGCCTGCGGAGCCGCCAGCCGCGACGATCCGATCAGGATCAATACCGAGCCGGCCGGCGTGGGTTCGCACCCACCGGATGCAGGTTTTGGCATCTGCAACACAATCGGCGGGTTTTACTTTGTCACGGGAGGCGACTCGGTAATCGGCGAGGATTGCAACCATCCCGCGAGCCGAGAGGGACTGCGCTTGGGTAACGAACTGGATGGGGCTTCCGCTCACCCAGCCTCCTCCAAAAAAGAAGACGATGGCGGCTTGTGGTTTGTTGGACTGCGGGGGCTGGAAAATCCAAACGTTTAGGGTTTTATTCTCGAGGATTTGGTAGGGCTCGACGTTGGCGTCGGGGATATTTGGGGGATAGGCTTTGCGTTCGGGAACGGTTTTTTGAGCGAGAAGCGGGCTGGCGGAGAGGAGGGCCCAGCAGGCGACGGTGCGAAGAGGGCCTCGGAGAGGAGATTTCATGAAAGGGGGAGTTTGCGGGCCATTTGCGCAGGTCAGTTTAGCTGGGTCTGAAACACCGTGGATGCGGGAAGGTTGCGAGGGGCGTGGAATTGATTGCACGCGCAGGATGGGCGCGTCCGAAGTGAGATGAAGGGCTTTGTGTGGTGCGATGGAATTGGAATAGGGGGATGAGGGATGATGGGTGAAAATGGCAAAGCGATGAGTGGTCCGCCGCTAGGGGAGTTGCGTGGGGTGAGTAAGGAGTTTTTGGAAGCGGATGGTCGGCGGCTGCATGTTTTGGACTCAGTGGATTTACAGATTTACGAGGGCGAATGGTTGGCGGTTTTGGGGCAGTCAGGGTGTGGAAAATCGACCATGCTGCGATGTTTGTTGGGGTTGGTGGAGCCATCGCGGGGAGAGGTGTGGAGCGCGGGGCGTCGGTTGGATGGGATTCGTGAGGACGCGGCGCTGGTTTTTCAGACTTTTGCGTTATTTCCGTGGCTGACGGTGGAACAGAACATCGCGGTTGGAGTCGCAGCGAAAGGGATGGATGCGCGAGCTAGACAAGCTGCTGTTTGGCGGGTGGTGCGTCTGATTGGGTTGGAGCATTACCATGCGGCTTATCCTGGGGATTTATCCGGTGGGATGCGTCAGCGGGTGGGGATCGCGCGGGCGCTTGTTTCGGCGCCGGACTTGCTCTGTTTGGACGAGGCTTTCAGTGAGCTGGACGTGTTAACGGCTGAGAATCTGCGTGAGGATGTGATGCGTCTGTGGCAGGGCAAAGGAGGGCCAATCAAAAGTGTGCTGATGGTGACTCACACTTTGGAGGAGGCGGTGGAGGCTGCGACACGGATTTGCGTATTATTTCCTCATCCCGGCCGCGTCGGGCTGGTTTTGGATAACTCGCTGCCGTATCCCCGGGACACTAGGAGTCCGGAGTTTCGTGAGTTGGTTGCGGTAATTCACGATGCGATTACGTCGTGCGCTTTGCCGGATCGCCGAGCCGGTTCGGTTCCCGTGGGTGGATCGGGTAAGGTTTTGGAAAAGAATATGAGAGGCGGGGGGCTGGAATCGATTCCGTGTGTTCCTGTCGGGCAGATTTTGGGTTTGTTGAGCGCGCTCAGCGATGAGCCAGCTGGAGCTAATATTTATGATCTGTCCGATGAGTTGGGGCGGGAGTTTGGAGGGACTTTAGCGCTGGTCCAGGCCGCGGAGATGCTGGGCTTTGTAAAGACGCCAAAGGACGAGGTGGTTTTGACGGAATTGGGGCGGGCGCTTTTGGATGGCGGATTGGAATCAAGGCGGCATTTGTTTGGCGACCAATTACGGAGGCTCCCGTTGTTCCGATGGGCCTTGGCGGAGATTAAGGCTACTGGGCCGATCGAGGTTGCGCGTCTAGTGCACGAGATTGCGCGAGCGCATCCCTATGAGAAAGCCGAACGCGTTTTTGAGACGATGGTGGCGTGGGGAAGGTTCGGCGGGATTTTAAATTTGGACCGAGATGGTCTTTACATTATGCAGCCGAGGGATTTGAGGGGTGTGTGGGGTGGGATGGATGAAAGATCGGACGACAGCGAGTGAGGTTTGTGATCGTCCGCGAGCAACAGTTTAGCTTAACGTTGTGAGCATCTGCGGCTTCTTAGAGACATAGCTAAGTTGCGTGAGATTCACCCGAAGCTAATCATCCATGGCGAACGTTTTATTAGTTGATCCAGATGATATTGCCTTTCTCGCTCTGAAGGGTTTTTTGGCGCGTGGAAATCATCGGTGTGCGGCGGTGGCGAGTCAGCAGGAGGCGATCGAATTTGTGAGGGAAAACCTGCTTGTGGACTTGGTCATCGTCGAATTGAAATTGGATAACTCGACCGGCTTGGGACTGCTGAAGCACTGGCGGGATGATTATTTCTTTAAGAATATTCCCGTGGTTTTTTACGCGGCGAAAACGACTCCGGCAGAGCTCCGGGAGGCGTTTTCAATGACGGTGCAAAACTTTCTGAGAAAGCCCTACCAAGAGGACATTATCCGCGAGGAAGTAGAAAAAGTGCGGGGTCAAGCTTGGTATTGGGCGGGATTTGAAGCGGACGATTTGTTTTGCAAGCGAACTGGAAAGACGTTGGAGGATCGGCGTTCGGCGATGGAGGCGGCCATGCCGGTTTTGCAGTCGGCGAGGACTGCTTTGGGAGGGATGTTGGATGTGTTGGTTCAAATTGCGGAAATGACCAAGGAAGAGCAGGCGGCGGAGAAAGAGAGGCTGCTTTCGGTGCTCAAAAAATTGCACCTCCCCGTGGCAGAAACTGGGATGCCTGGGTTAGATGCCTACGTCGAGTTTCTGGAAGAACGGGTGCGTTCAGCGAGATGGTCCGAGCTGAAGTATTCGCTCGAATATCTGGAGTTTTACTCGGTCTTGATGAGTTACCGAGTCGATATTTATGCATTGGAGCGTAAGAGTCAGCAGGCTGCGGCGCTTCTCGACCGTTTGGGGCGCAATGCGGTTCTGCGTTCTTTGCCTCCCTCCGAGGTGCATGCCCTGATTCCGTGTGTCCGCGATTTTCATGTGGATGAGGGTGTGACTCTTTTCAATCAGGGTGACGCTGGTGATGCCATGTATCTGATCGATCGTGGGCGGCTTGGGGTCTACATCGCCCTGCCCGAGTCCGCGGAAATCAAGCGAATCGCAGAAATTGGGGATGGCGACATAGTTGGGGAGATGGCGCTGATCAATGGGGCCCCGCGGAGCGCGACCATTATTGCGCAATCGGAAGTGCACGCGATGCGGGTGGAGAGGGCGGATTTTGATCGTGTGCTCATGATGTCTCCGGAGATGAGGCGCGCGGTGCATGCTTTGGCGGGGCAGCGCAACATGGATAGCATTAAGAAGAAGGCGGGCGAAATTGACATCGCTGCATGGTCCAAGTCTGCGAGTGAAGGGGTTCGGAAAATGGGAGAGCGCATTCCCAAGGGTTTCATGGGACAAGAGGAGGCTGATGCCAAGCGCGACGCCGCCAACATCGCATTCTGGATCGATGCGGTTGACCGTCAGAAGTATCCGGTGGTGAGCAGCAAAACGATTCTCAAGGATCTCGCTGGGTTGAACAGTTCTCCGGTCATTGAATCAGCTTCCGCGGCTTTTTCTCTGGCGGCTACGGGGACGGAGGCCTCGTTACATCCGCTGATGGATTTGGTGGAAAAGGATCCGGGGTTAGCCTTGCAGGTTCTCCAAGCTGCCAACGATTTAAGGCAATCCAAGCGGAAGGATCTGACGACATTCTTGGAGGATGTTCGGATGGGGGTGGGGTATCTGGGGGAAAAACGGTTGAGCGGAATGGCCAAATCGATGCCACGGTGCCGGGAGAGCTTCATGTATGTTTCGGAAGAGCAGAACTGGTACAGTCACCTGCAATTCTTGGCGGCAACTGGGATCATTGCGGAAATGGCCTGCCATCAGATGGAACTTCCGAGTCTTGGAAACATTGCGTTTGTGGCGGGGTTGACTCACGACTTGGGGAAGTTGTTGTTGATGAATTTGCAGCCAGCGGGCTTCGTGCACATTTTCCGTTACGCTCAGGAGAACAAGGTGCCGGTTTGGGAATCAGAAATGTTGCACTTGGAGATGACGTCGCGGCAGATCGCGGTGGATTTCATGGGAGTGCACTGTTTCCCATCGCGGTTGAAGAGTGTGGTGCGGTGGGTGGAGACGCCTGAGGTTGCCGAGGAGGATGGGGATCTGGTCTCAATTGTTGCGATTGCTCGGCACATGTGCCGTTTCTGCAAAGTTGGGTTTAGTGCAGAGAGCGATTACAAGGAAGTGCTGCCTCTTGAGCACACACAGTTGTGGAGGGTGATCCAGCGCCGGATCTTCCCGAGTTTCAATGTGGGGAAGTTTCAGACGGTGGTTCGCAATAAGTGTCGCGAAATCGTCACGGGCAAGCCGGTGCTGTAGTTTCGTGTGCCTTTTGAAGTTGGCGTTAGCGCGTTCATTTTAACTGAGCTCGCGCCGGGGGCGCTCTGGGAATTGGATTGCAGTTTGTGGGAGGGAATGTAGGGTCGCGGGTTCACTACAACTCTCACTTCAATCTCCATGGCAGACTTCTCAAACCGTTATTCGCAGAATGTCCCCGGCAGTTTTTATGTGGACGATCAATGCATCGATTGTGATCTGTGCCGTGAAACAGCCCCCGCAAATTTCAAACGGGATGAGGACGGTGGCCATTCTTACGTGTTCAAGCAGGCGGAGACTCCTGAAGAAGAAGCGCTCTGCAAGGAAGCGATGGAGGGTTGCCCAGTGGAGGCAATCGGAAACGACGGGCAGTAGGCGTAGGCGACAAGCGATTTTTGGTGAAGAAAGAGGTCCGGTTTCGGGCCGCCTTTTTTTTCAACGCCCTTCTGCGGAGAGTCCGCGGGAGGGCGTTTCTTTGCTTTGAGGCGATGGGTAGGTGTGGGAGATTGGAAGGGCTGATGAATCCGAAACTCAAAGCGCGGGTGATTGCGGAATGGCGGGGGTTGCCGGAAGAACCTTTTGTGCAAGACACCTCCAAGCCGGTATCGGAGGCTTTGCAAAAGCTAATTGGCCAGCTTGGCATTCAGCAGCGGGTGAATCAGGAGGAGATTGTGGCTGTCTGGAAGGAGGTGGTTGGAGATTTTATCTCAAGGCATGCTGCCCCGGCGCGGTTGGTGGATGGAGTGTTGGTTGTGCACGTGCTGCAACCGACGGTGCACTTCGAGCTTGAGCGGGTTTGGAAGCGGGTTCTTTTGGAAAAACTGCAGACCCGATTCGGGCGGAGAATGGTGCGCGAGATTCGTTTCCGACTTGGTTAAAGGGGGGCCTGGAGGGGGGCTTGGTCGACCACTTTGGTCTTTTACAATTCCTTAACGATTTTGGGCACGTTGCGAAACGATCCCTTAACAGAGATGCGCTGAAATGGGGTCAAGGTTCCGAGGCATTCGGAACCAGAACTCTAGAGCTCAAAGATCAAAAGCCATGAAAACTCTGCCAGTTCAGATAGCGATCGGACTTAGCATGACCTCGGCGTTGGTGGCTGCCTTCGAGGAGCCTGCTTGGGCCAAAACGCCGCCTCCTGCACAAACCTTGGGAGGGTTGGTTAAACTTGGGACAGACTCATCTGGGCCACCATTGATGCGTGGGCCTGTTCCAAGAACTGGGATGGCTCCCCCATTTCCTGGGGCGACACCCCCGAATTTTCAGAAAGAGCATGCAGTGCGTCCTGAGAATCGGATTGGGGGCAAAAGAGGTCCCCAGATGCTCCCTGGGCTGACTGCAGAGCAGTTGGCGGATTTCCAAGGAGGTCTTGAGGACTTCGTGAAGGAAGAAACGGCAGAGACGGGACTTGGGCCAGTTTTTAACGATGTATCGTGTGTTGCGTGTCACGATGCGGGAGGGATCGGAGGCGCTGGGCGTAAAACGGTGGTCCGGTTTGGGCGGGTGATTGATGGCAAATTCGACCCGCTGACTGAGTTGGGAGGTTCGCTTTTGCAGAAGCGAGCGATTGCGCCCGAATATTTAGAACGCGTGCCGCTAGAAGCGAATATCACGGCATTGCGCATTACCACCCCTTTGTTTGGAGCAGGCCTCATTGAGGCGATAGCCGATTCAACGATTTTAGAAAATGTGAGCACTCCAAAAACCGATGGGGTGATGGGGCGGGCTGCCATGGTGAAAGACCCAGTGACTGGCCAGACGCGAGTGGGGCGCTTTGGCTGGAAAGCGCAGCACGCGACCCTGTTTGGGTTTGCTGGGGACGCTTATTTAAACGAGGTGGGTATCACGAGTCGCTATTTTCCAACGGAAAATGCCCCGAACGGAAATCAGGTCTTGCTGGAAAAGGCCGATAAGTATGCGGATCCGGAGGATGTGGTGGATCCAGCGGTGAATAAGACGGATTCGGAAAAAGTGACGGACTTTATGAGGTATTTGGCGCCTGTGCCTCGCGGTCCAGTGAGTGCCCGTTCGAAAATTGGGGCGGATGTTTTCAAGCAGGTAGGTTGTACGCAGTGTCACAAGCCCGAGATGGTCACTTCTTTGAGTGCTCCTGCGGGGTTGGCGGGTCAGAAGGTTTTGTTGTACTCGGATTTATTGCTGCACGATATGGGATTACTTGGGGACGGCATTGAGCAACCACCGGCTAAGATGAAGGAGATGCGGACGGCGCCGCTTTGGGGGCTACGGTTGAGGGATCGTTATTTACACGATGGCCGAGCGACTACGGTCGACCTCGCAATTCTGGCGCACGATGGAGAAGCGAAGGTTATTCGCGACAAGTATAAGGCTTTGGCGACGGATAAGCGGCAGGCGGTCTTGGAGTTTTTGAACTCGCTGTGAGTGTTTGGGGTGGAGTTTAGGCGCTCGTTGTTGGAAGAAGTGTGAGTCTTGATTTAGCGGTGGAAAGTTTTGAAATGGGGCTTCGGAAAATGACGAGCGATGTCTTAAATTTAAGTTGAATCACGGTCTTGAGCGATGTGTTCACCCCATTTAGAGACGGCCGATCGGCAGAGGATTTTGATCATCGATGATGATCGTAAGCTTGGGCGATTGATTGCGGGGTATCTGGATCCGATGGGCTACGAGGTGACGTTGGCTCACACGGGACCGGATGGGTTGGCGTTAGTTCTTGCGGAAGATTGGCATGCTGTATTGTTGGATTTGATGCTGCCCGGGATGGATGGCTTTGAGGTGTTGAAGCGAATTCGCCATGAGAGTGAGGTTCCAGTGTTGATGCTGACGGCAAGGGGGGAAGAGGCGGATCGGATTGTTGGGTTGGAGTTAGGTGCGGACGATTATTTGCCGAAAACGTTTTCGAGTCGTGAGTTGCTTGCCCGATTGAGGGCTGTGACTCGCCGAGCGGAGCGCCCCTCTCGGGAGGCAGGTGAGTTGGCCATTCGCGTTGGCCCATTAAGAGTGCATGCGGCATCTCGGAAGGTGTGGATGGATGATCTCCCGATTGTATTAACGCCTGTGGAATTTGATCTTTTGCTTTCGCTGTCCAAAGCGATGGGGAGAGTTCGGACGCGGGAGCAGTTGCTTGAAGAGATTAGGGATCGGAATTACGAGGTCTTTGACCGCTCGATAGACGTTCATATATCTGCGCTTCGAAAGAAGCTCGGGGATGATCCGAAGACTCCGAGGTTTATTCGGACGGTCCGATCGGCAGGGTACGCACTGATTGATCCTGATGCAGACTGATCTGAAGTCCCCAGACTGTATTTTAGAAGGGGAAGCAGGCGTTGCGGGGAAGCCGAGCAAAAAGCGGGTTGTGCGGTTTAGTGCGCTTCCGCTGTGGATTCAGATTGTGGGCTGGTTTTTTTTGAACTTGGTTTTACTGGGTGGAGTGGTAGCGCTGCTTTTGACAACGGAGTTTCAGTCGGTTGTTGGGGCTATTTTAGAGGGGAAGGCGGCCCACCGACTTTCTGCGCTTTCTGGAGAAGTTACGGAGGCGCTATCCTCTCGGACGCGAGCTGAGTGGGATGACGTGATGGCTTCGATGGCGGATAATTATGGCGTTCAGTTTGCACTTTTTCGGGAAGACGGTGCGTGGATGGCGGGTCAGATTGGACATCCTCCAGCCCCAGTGGTGGCGCGCTTGCGTTTGGGGCGAGGGAGGCCGCCGGAAAATCAGTTTATCCCTGGGAGGCGTCCCCCGCCGCCCCCTCCGGGTGCGCGCCATTTTGTTTTAAAAGAGGATGGGATGTATTGGATTGGGGTGCGGTTGAACGAGGGATTTGATGAACGCGGCCAGCGCGGGCCCACCATGCTACTGCTGGCCTCGCCTAACGTAAGTGCTGGGGGATTACTGTTGGAATTCACTCCTTGGTGGATTGCAGGAGCAGCCCTTTTGGGGTCGGCGCTATTTTGGATCCCCTTAGTCAGGCGAATTACGGTTTCGCTCAGAAAGATGAGGGATGCCGCCGAACAGATGGCCGCAGGAAAGTTTGAGGTGCGGGTGGCGATTGGTGGGCGAGATGAGTTGGGGAATCTTGGGGAGTCCCTCAATCATTTGGGCGTGCAGTTAGGGGATTTCGTAAACGGACAGAAGCGGTTTTTGGGAGACATAGCGCATGAGCTTTGTTCGCCCGTGGCGCGAATGGATTGGTCGCTTGGGGTTTTGGAACAGAAGGCGGGCGCTGCGCTTCGAGAGGAGGTGCAGGATGTCCGAGAGGAAGTAGTGCAATTATCGCGACTGATTGAGGAGCTGTTGTGTTTTACGAAGGCTGGGATGCAGGAGGGGATCCATCCAGAGTGGTGGATCCTGAGGGAGCTGGTTGAGGACGCTGCGCACCAGGAGGGAGTTCCAGCGGTTGTTTTAAAGAACTCGATTTCGGAGGAGCTGGCTCTCTTTGTAGATCGCAAGCTGTTCCAACGAGCTGTGGCCAATGTACTGCGAAACGCGCAGCGTTATTCTGGAGGAACTCTTCCGATCCAAGTAGAGGGACGGCGAGAGCAGGGGTTTTTATACGTCACGATTTCTGACGAGGGCCCGGGGGTGCCGGAGGAGATTTTGCATCGATTATGCGAGCCGTTTTTTCGTCCTGAGACAGCGAGGACTCGCGAAACGGGAGGAACTGGGCTGGGTCTTGCAATTGTAAAGCGTTCGATTGAGGCGTGTGACGGGACCGTGAGGATCCGGAACCGGCGGCCACACGGGTTGTGTGTGGAGTTTGTGATGAATTGTCACGGAGAGAGGCGCGTCTCCTAATGATCGCGAGGGTCGTCCAAATCAGGGAGAGGTCTTTGGATTCTCGTTTTTTTGAGAACGGGAACGAGACTCTTGCAAGGCTCTCTGGATATCGGCTTCCTCGTTTTGCTTTCGTATCTTTTCTTCAAGTGCATCGAGCGCTCTAGAAATGAAGGGGTTTTTTGGAATAGGCTCCATGGAGTCCCAAATCCGGTAGATTTCGTCAATCTTAGGGGATCTGGCGGACGATTTTTCGGCCTCGAACCAGTTCAGGTAGTCGTGGATGCGTTCCAGTCGTGAGGCTGAGGATTGAGTGATCTGAGAGGCTCGGCGCAGTTCTGCGGCTTGGCCGTTTGTTCTGCCCGAAGCGAGTTTCGAACAGACTTCGGCGTAAATTTGGATGGCTTCTGAGTAAAAAAAATGAGCCCGGCTCTGAAATGCTAGAAACTCAAGATGCTTTGCGGCCAAGGTCTCTTTGACTCCGGGTAATCGGAGGTAGTCGGAGAACTGATGAAGTTGGAAAACTTTGTGATTACCAGCTGCATCCGTGAGGGAGATTTCTTGAAGTTGTTGGAGTTCCCTTTGTGTCTGGAGGTCGTCCAGAAGAACCCGCTCTCTGAGGGTTCCCTGCGTTGCAAAGTGAAGGGTCCAGGCGCGTTGAAGATCCGCAGGGTTTCGTCCTAGAGAGGGGAAATGGGCGAGAAGGCGGAGTTCCGAGGAAGAGCTTTTGCTGTTTTCTTGGAGCAGGCCGAGGAAACCGGATTTGCTCTCCGGTTGGTTGGCCAAAAGGGATAGAAGGCAGCGCGCAATGCTTTCGTCTTGGGAATTCGAGAGACGCGGGTCTGACTCGAGTTTTGTGAGGAGGTCCTCGAGTTTTGGGATTTGACCTGAATCCAGCAGGGGCCTCAGGGATTCGATGGCCAGAAAAGGGTTTGGGGCGAGGAAACGATGAAGGAGGGCGTCGATGAGCCAGCGGGGTGCGGAGGTTGGGCTGGGCTGGGCTAGATTTTGTCCGCGCAGGGCGAGTTCCAGAAGCAGGGCTTCGATAAAGGAGCGTTGGAATGGGCGGCCCTCTGGATCGTGATTTTCTGATACATCGATTTGGAATTTGAGGCCGGCAGGATCCTCAACTAACTGCGCTTGAGGGCGACTGATGGGCGGGGTGGAGGAGTTAAAGACGATGAGAATAGGGCGGGCGTTTGGATACCTAGCGGAGGGCTGATTGAGGGAGGCGAGCACACTGGCTCTGAGTCGTGCGGCGGAGTGTGTGAAATCGCTGCGTTTTTGCGGAGAGCTGCCGATGACGATGATTTGGCGCGAAAAATCGATGGTTGAGAGCGGCGGGGCTGGTTTTTTGGGAGAAGCGGGGGAGAGATCGGTTGGGGTTTGGGCTGCGAGTTGGCAAGCGGCACCCAGTGTGAGGAGGGGAAAAAGTGGGCGCAGCATTTCCATTCCATCCCGCAGGAAACGCGGAAGCGCAAGGCGGCAGATGGGAGGAAGACTGGGGGGCTGGGAGGACAAGGTTTTATGGGATTGGAAATAGATGGGTAATTTGCCACCGGTTTTGTACCTTTACCTAGTATGGAATCCCTCAAGGATCTGACGCCTCAAGCCTTGTCTCCAGAGAGGCAGGAGGAGTTCGTGAGGTTGCTGAATGCGTCGCATGGGAGATTGCTTCGGTTTGTGATCTCGCTCGTGTCTCGCAGACAGGATGCGGAGGATATTTTGCAGAGGGCGAGTATCACGATGTGGCGCCGATTTCATGATTTCCGAACAGGGTCGGATTTTTTGGCGTGGGCGACGACGGTAGCCTCATACGAGGTGAAGAATTTCCGCCGTGTATCTGGGAGATCACGTTTGGAGTTTGATGACGAGTTGGTGGCTCAGCTTGCTGAGGATAGGGTCCAAGATTTGCAACACGCGGATGCTCGTTTGGACGCGCTGGAGGAATGTGTGAGGCAACTCGATGAGGAAAGTAGGAGGTTGGTGGATGCGGTTTATTCGCGAGGAGAGGAAGTGAAAGAAATGGCGCAAAAGGAGGGTCGTGCCCCCCAAACTTTTTACAACCGCCTCAACCTTATCCGCCGAGCATTGACAGAATGCGTGAGGCAGAGGGTGGCTAGACCAATTTTATGAAACCAAGTCCATCAAGGCAGGAAGACCTCTTTAACCTCTTTTGTGAGGCCTCAAATGGGACGCTTTCGTCCGAGGGTTTGAGGATTCTCTCGGATCGGCTTCGTGGAGATACCGAGGCTCGCCAGAGATGGTTTGAATTTAACGACTTGGAGTGTGGGCTCTCAGAGTTGCGTCCGCTGTTGGCGGAAGGAGGGGCCGTGGACTTAGGGCTAAACGTGGACAAGACGATGGCCTGCGAATGCTGCAAACCGGCCGAAGCTGCCGAGTCAGGCTTCCCAAAGGGCCCTTTTGCACGTTTTGGACGCTCGTTGTTAGGATTGGCGGCGGTTTTGGCGTTGGCTTTTGGGGTGATTGCACTGTGGGGGCGTTTGCAGTCCCGTCAGTCTGCAGGCGGGATGGCTAGTTTTGGACGACTAAACGGGGCGATCTGGTCTTCTCCCGAAGCTGTCTATAAGGCGGGGGATGATGTGCCCCCGAGAAGCGTGTTGGAGTTGT
>CANFNA010000042.1 GCA_947448395.1 Chthoniobacteraceae bacterium | reverse complement strand
TGGCGTTCGAGGAGTTGATTTGGGAGAAAGTGGAGATAGCCGTTAAAAAAGCGTTCCAAGTTTTCAGGAGTCACCTGCAGACCATTGTGGGTGAGGACTTGCCTCGCAATTCCGGAGTCTGTTCGACCGGCAACTGACAAGTAGCGAAGGTCATCTTGGATCCCGAATTCGTGAGTGAAGCCGAGACGCAGAGCCCGCTCTCCGGCGCCTCCGCTTGTGAGGAGGGTCCCGTCGATGTCGAAGAGGATTAGAGACGTCTTTTTCGACATTTAGCGCGGGGCGGTTGGGGTAGATGAGGAAACATCGCGGCGGATGGGCTCCGTTGGATTTCCGGATGATTTCGAGGAGGAAACGAGATTGCCTGCGGCGTTGAAATGGTCGATGCGAATGACGCGTCCCTTTTTGTCATAAAAATACACCATGCGAGCGAGGAGCGCGTTCTTTGGGCTTAAAATCTCTTCCTCTTCGACTCGTCCACGTAGGCAGATGTATTTGTGACGAGAGACAATTTGATCTTGGGAATCGAACTTGATGGCTCGCATGGGCTGGAGGTCTTCATCCAGTTCTCGGACGAGTTTCCAGCCGAGAGCGCCGGAGCGGTCGTAGAAGTTCTCTTCAACGCGCTGATTTGCGGTGTCGACTTGGATGGTGAGTTTGGATCCGTCGTCGTAGCGAAGAATTTTCGAAAGGGGTGTCGTGTAGCTTCCTTGAGCCAAGAGTGTAACAGGGGCGGTGAGGGAGCCTATGAGGAAGATAGGAATCAGCAGACGCATGGTGTCGAGAGATCAGAGCTAGTGATTCTGAGGATGGAGAGGGGCTTTTTTGCGGCCATCTTTACCGTGGGAGAGGAGGTTCGAGCAGAGTTCCACGACTGCTTTTGTGGGGATTTGGGTCATGGGAGCCGAAGGAGTTTCGAGATCAAAGCTGATCAGTTGGGTGTCTGGAAATGCCGCGCAGATAATTTTTGAATGAGGGGAGATCGGGCGCCAGCGGAGCGGATCAGTGGGGCCAAAAAGGGTGACTTGGGGACGTTGAAATGCGGAGGCGATATGGGCGGTTGCAGTGTCACATGCGACGACGAGGCGTGCTTGTGCAGCGAGAGCGGTTAAAAGAGAGAGGTCGAGGAGACCGGCGAGTTTCACTAAGGGGTGTGGAAGTGAGGTCGTACTGAGAACAGCGAGTGCGGTTTGGATTTCTCGAAGGTGGTTTTGCTCGAAAGAGTCTGCTCCGCCGGTCAGCACGCAAGGCAGATTGAAGTCATGTTGGAGGCGGAGAATGAGCTCAGCCCATCGTTCTGGAAGCCAGTACTTTTCCGGAGCAGCGCTTCCTGGATGGATGAGCGCGAAGTCCCCTGAGATGCCGCATTCATTTAGCAGGCGTGAGACGCGTCGATGGGACAGCGCGGAGACCGAAAGGATAGGGGATGGGGTTTCGGCGGGAGGGGTAACTCCGAGAGGGCGGATGAGTTGGCTGAGGCGATCAATTTCATGACCTTGAGCGGTTGGAAGGTGAACGAAGTGCTGATAAATCAGACTTCTGAGGGGACCTTTTTTAGCTGCAGGGAAGGCGATTCTGCGTGGGGAGCGGGAACACAACGCCATGAGCGCGGAGCGATCGGTTCCTGTGAAATCGAGGCAAGCGTCAAAGCGACCTCTGAGGAGGTGTCGGTAGATTGAGTGATTTAGTCGTTGGTTCGGATCGAAGATAAGCGCCTCATCAATTTTTGGGAGAGCAGGGATGAGGTCTTCACAAGAGGCAGTGAGAACGAGGGTGATATGGCAATTGGGCCAAGTATCGCGGAGGGCCTGCAGTGCTGGGGTTGTCAGAGCCAGTTCGCCGATTCGATTCAGTTGCAATACGAGCAGCTTGGGCGCGGGGCCCATGGGTTCGGGAGACAACAAGCTGTTCAGGAGGTTCTTCAAGCGGATGAGGTGAGGCTAGTGGCTCTCGAGTTCAAAAAATCGCTCAAACTCAAGAAGGATGCTAGTGCGTTTGAATGCTTTTTGAGGCATGATTGCCTCTTCGAGCTTAGCTTTCGGGGCCATCTAGTTTCGACTGCCGTGGGCCAGAGCGATGAGAATTTCCGTCTTTCATTTTACTTCCGTGCAACTGAGGAAGCTTTTTCACGATCGGATTCGATTGGGCACTTTAGCGATTTGGGTTTTGATCTGTGGTGGGAGCGTTCTGATGCTCGGTTGTGGTTCCGATTTTGTTGCAGCCAAAGGCGCTGGTTCGCGCCGTGGAAAGGCGGATTCGGCATTGGATCCGAAGCAGCAGTCAGTGCAGCGAGCGATCCAGCTTTGGCGGCCACGTCTCGGCAAGGTTGTGCTGGTGGATTCGAGGGCAGGTTTTGTGCTGGTGGATATTGGGACTGCGCCAGCGCCGGTTGCTGGGACTGAATTGAGGGCGTATTCGCAGGAGATCGAGGCGGGCATGGCGAGTGGCATGGATGCGAAGGCTTCGGTCGTTGAACTGACGGTGAGTTCTTTCCAACGCCGCCCCTTCTTGATTGCGGATATTCGATCTGGTTATCCGAAGGCGGGGGACGATGTCGTCCGGTTGGATCTGCCGCCGAAGAAAGTCAACCAAGCGTCGATGGAGACGGTTGGTAAGGATCGCACGCCGGGCGATGGTCAAAAAGATTCCGCTGGGGCTGGGGCGCCTTCGAGTGAAGATCTGGATAGCGGTGTGATCCCGGGGATTCTGCCGCAGGCGCCGACAATCAAGGAGCGCTGACCTGGCTTGCGGTTCCAATTGTTTTTCGGGTGCAGGAGAAAGGCCGCTCTCCCGCTGTTTGGTGGCGAGAAGAGCGGCCTTGAGAAGGTCATCGGGGTGTTACTCGTTGCCGAAGATTGGGCGAATATGCCGCTCGAGAAGGTTATGAGTTACGTTGCGCGCTATGATTTCGCGGTGTTTTTTGAGCGCGTTCGTATATTTCACGCCCAATTCTGCGGCTATTTTGAAGGCCACGTGGATGAATTGTCGGAATTGATTGTGGTATCCTGGGCAGCTCTGGTCGTGTCGGAGCGCTGAAACATATTGCTCGGCAGTCCAGCCTTGGACGACAGCCACACTTGGGAGGTTTTGCCGCTGAATGTCCACCACCGGCGCGTAAGGTTTGACGAGTTCTTCAAATCGAGGGAAAGCGAGGGTGTATATTTCTTTAGCCAGTTCGAGTGCTTCTCCTCCAGCCTCGGCGAGTCCGATGACCTCCTCGAGCCAGTTTGTGCCTGCGGTTTTTACGTGTAGTCCGGCCCCGTGTTTATGGATAGAGCGACGAATAATGGGATAGATGGAAAACTTATCACTCCCAGAGTGAACGCTGAGCTTGAGTGACTTAGGGAGATGGAACTCGCGAATGGCATAGGAAACCACGCATAGGTCCTCTTCAAATTCGCGTTCGAATTGAGCAATATCGCCCACATAATCGACGCCTTTGTTGAATCGTCCAGTGAACTTCGGAGCGATCGTTTGCACAGGAATCTGTTCCCGAGCAATCATGGAGAGGATGAGGAGAAGTTCTGCTGGGGTCTGGGGAAGGTCGGTTTCGTCCACTGAAACTTCTGTGATAAAGTTATGACTGCCCTTTTGCTCGGCAATGTGGCGGTAGATCCGCCCTGCTTCTTGCATGGACCACAGAAACTTTTCCGCTGTGGATTGGAGCAGGGACTCCGTGAATGCTAATGGGTGGGCAATTCCAGGGATGGAAATGCCGTTCAGATAAGACTGATGGGCCCCAATGAAGGCTTGGATATCCTCCGCCTTTGCGGGTTTGCCTGTGTAGTCCGCGACATCGATCGTGAAGAAGTCACTGGCAGGAATGAAGCGATCGACAGTGGTGAGGTTGATATGGTCGGCGTCGATGTGGAAATCGTCGTTCCAGCCCATCGTCTGAATCGCCCCGAGAGCGGCCGCGAGAACGTCGGAGGGTTCTGTGCCGATGAGGGTGTGTTCGCGATTGGATTTGTTCCAAACTGGAGTGACGGTGATTCCGAGTTCGCGAGCTTTGGTGATGGCGAGGAGTTGGGCTTGGGCTTCGTGCCCGAATCGGTCGCCCATGCCGATGGAGAAGGGCTGGATGGTTTTGAAGGAGTTCATAGGAAGCGTGCTGGGAGGGGAGTGTATGTGATTCAAATGCTTTTGGGAGTGCTGTAAACGGAAAGGTTATTTGAAAAAAAGGATCTGCCCTTTTTGTCTTTTGCTGAGTTGGTACGCATGGAGGGGTCTGAGTAAGCCTGTTTTATTTTCAATAAAGACTTCATAAAACAGTATTGAGAATAAGGTGAGGCCTAGGCGAGTCTCAGGGGGTGAATGGTTTTTCTGCCGGAAAGCAATCTGTGAAAAGCAAGCATGTCCTCGTTGCTTTGGGGTGGTACGACCATCGGCTTTTGGAGGGGATTGCGGCATACGCGACCGAACATCAGTGGCATTTGGCGGCGCATAGCATCATTCACGAAAAGGTGATTCCTTGGGGATGGGAGGGAGATGGGGTTTTGGCGTGGTTGGCGGCTGGGGATGATCTGGCGCATTTCGTGGCGTCGCTTAAAAAGCCGACCGTTGATTTTTCGATGAGGCGGCCGCAGTTGCCATTTGGTCGTGTGATTCAGGATCACGCGCAAACCGGGCGGATGGTTGCGGAGCATTTCCTTGAGCGCGGGATTCGGAGCTTTTGCTTCTATAGCGACTCGGAGAACTGGTCGCAGGTGGAGCGCGGAACTGGTTTTGTGGAGGCATTGAAGGCCCATGGGTGCGGCTGCGATTGGTTGCGTTGGTCCGAGTCGCTTCACGGGGGATTTGGATATAGCGAATGGATGCGGAGGCGGGAGTGGCTACTTTCTCATTTGAACGCAGCGCCTAAACCGTTGGGTCTTTTTGCGGCAAACGGGGTGCTTGCGGTGGAAGCGCAGGAAGTTTGTGCGGGTTCTGAAATTCAGGTGCCTGATCAGGTATCGATCGTTGGGATCGAGGACTACTTGCTATCGGTGGGAGCGAGGAGTCGGTCGATTACTGGAGTGGATACCAATTTGGTGGAGCAGGGGTACCAAGGGGCGGCGCTGCTTGACCGAATGATGGCTGGTGAGAATCTGGTACCGCCGCCGCTTCGGATTGCGCCAGCGGGGGTGATTACGCGCAAGAGCAGTGATGTTTTGGCTGTTAACCATGAAGGTGTGGCGAAGGCTCTGCGTTTCATCAGTAACCGCTTTACCGAGGCAATCAGGGTTCAGGATGTTGCCAAAGTGGCTGGGATGTCTGCGCGCGGCTTGCATCAAGCCTTTTGCGAAAGCATTGGCGTGAGCCCCGGGCAAAAAATCCGGACAGCAAGGATGTCCGAGGCGAAGCGATTGCTTTCCGAGACGGAGGAGAAAATTGAGGGCGTTGCGGAGCGGAGTGGCTTTTCAAATTTGAATACCTTCTTTGTTGCGTTTCGGAAGGCTGAAGGATTGACCCCTGCTGAGTTCCGCAAAACAGCGCGCCGAGGACGGTAAGGAGTCTTTGCAATCGCTTCTAAATCCCACAATCTGAATTGAACCCATGAACAACCGATCCTTTATCAACGATGACTTTTTGCTTGGTTCGCAAACGGCGCGCCGGCTCTACCATGAGTTTGCAAAGCCGGAACCGATTTTGGATTACCATTGCCATCTTCCGCCGAAGGACATTGCGGAGAATCGTCGATTCAACAATCTATTCGAAATCTGGCTTGAGGGGGACCATTACAAGTGGCGCGCGATGCGCTCTAATGGGGTTCCGGAGCGGTTTTGCACCGGGGACGGAACGCCTTACGAAAAGTTTAAGGCATGGGCTGCAACGGTGCCGCAGACGCTTCGAAATCCCCTCTATCACTGGACTCATCTGGAGTTGGCTCGCTACTTTGGAATCACCGAGAGGCTCGATGAACAGAGTGCCGACCGGATTTGGAATGAGGCCAATGAGCGTTTGCAGTCGGAGGACCTTTCCGTGCACGGAATTCTTCGTCGAAATCGCGTGACGGCATTGTGCACGACGGATGATCCGGCGGATGACTTACGGTATCACGCGCAGTTGGCATCGTCGGACAACACATTGACCACTCGGGTTCTCCCGACGTTCCGTCCGGATGCGGCGCTTGCGGTGAATCGGCCGGTTTTTTGGAATGGTTGGAGGCAGCGGTTGGCGGCTACTGCGGGTCATGGAGTGGAGTCTCTCGGGGCTTTGCTTCAAACGTTGGAAGCTCGGGCGGAGTTCTTTCATTTGGTTGGCGGGCGTCTTTCTGATCATGGATTGGAGCGCTGTTATGCGGAGCCGTGTACGGAGGCGCAGGCCTCCTCGATTTTTGAGGCTGCGAAGCGTGGCGATACAGCCTCCGTTGAGGATTATGAGAAGTTTGCGTCTTATGTAATGCAGTTCCTTGGTGGGTTGTATGCCCGTTTAGGTTGGACGATGCAGCTGCATGTTGGAGCGTTGCGGAACAACAATACGCGGCTTCTCGGGAAACTTGGAGCTGACACGGGGTTTGATTCCATTGGTGACTTTTCTCAAGCCAAGGCGTTAGCCGCTTATTTGGATAAGCTGGATACGGAGAACTGTTTGCCGAGGACGATTCTGTACAACCTGAATCCTGCGGATAATTACGTTTTCGCGACGATGGTTGGGAATTTTCAGGACGGAAGTATTGCCGGAAAGATCCAGTTGGGCAGTGGATGGTGGTTCTTGGATCAAAAGGAAGGCATGGAATGGCAGATCAATGCCCTCTCAAACTTGGGTCTCCTTTCGCGGTTTGTGGGAATGGTTACGGACTCCAGATCGTTCATGTCATATCCTCGGCATGAATATTTCCGCAGGGTGCTGTGCAACCTCATCGGCCGGGATGTTGAGGCAGGAGAGATTCCCAACGATGAGCCACTGGTAGGAACGCTGATTCGGAATATCTGCCATGGGAATGCCAAGGGATATTTTGGGTTTGCAGGCTAGGCTCGCCATGGCCGATCTACTCTCCAAAACGGAGTCTGCGTTAGGTCACTCGAATCCGATGAATCGGATTCGGGTGAAGATCTGTGGGGTCACTTGTGAATCGGATGCGCGGGCGGCTATTGCGGCGGGCGCGGACGCGCTTGGGTTCAATACGTGGGTGGGGAGTAAACGATTTCTGGATTTGAAAAAGGCGGGGAGTTGGATTTCGGAACTTCCCGCTTTTGTGTGTCGAGTTGCGCTTTGCGTGAATGCGTCCGAGGAAGAGGTGAAGCAGATCGCATCGTTGCCATTCATCGACCTGCTTCAATTTCACGGGGACGAGAGTCGCGAGGGGTGCCGGAAGTTCGCCAAGTCCGGAAAGGCTTTTGTGCGGGCGGTGCGTGTGGGAGGGGAAAAAGATCTGGAAGGATTGGACCAATGGGGGACGCAGAATGTTCTTCTGGATACGGCCGTTTCAGGTTCCTACGGCGGGACAGGGACCCCTCTGGACTGTGAGTTAGCGCTGAGGGCGATGGAGCGGTATCCGATGCTCTCGCTGACGTTGGCAGGGGGATTGAATCCGGAGAACGTGGGTGGTGTTGTGAGGCGATTGAGGCCCTTTGCGGTAGATGTTGCCAGCGGGGTTGAAATCGAGCCTGGGCGTAAAGATGTTGGGAAGATGCGCGCCTTTGTGGGAGCGGCACATGCAGCTTTTGAAGGTGGAAATTCCGGATAAAGGCGATCGAAACGAAGAATGAGCTTGGGTGTTAAGCTCGGCATTGGATGGATATGGATGGATATAGCTATTCGGGTTCCCCGGAATGGGCCCTAGATTCGAAGCGAGTGAACTCCTTGAGGAAGGTGAGGTGAACGTCTCCGACGGGGCCGTTACGTTGCTTTGCGATGATCAGGGTTGCTTTGCCTTCACTTTCTTTTTTGGCGTCGTCGGATTCCGCGTAATATTCTTCGCGCACGAGAAGTCCGACCAAATCGGCGTCTTGTTCGATGCTGCCGGATTCACGAAGGTCACTGAGGCGAGGGCGTCCCTTACTTTCGCCGGATCTAGATTCTGGGTTTCGGTTTAGCTGGGCGAGTACGACAATGGGAATATCAAGTTCCTTGGCCAGCGCTTTAAGGCCGCTAGAAATTTCAGCGATTTCCAACTGACGGTTGTCTTGGGCTCGGCGGCTGGTGGAGCGAAGGAGCTGGAGGTAATCGATGAAGATGGCCGCGATATCATGCTGGCTCTTCATTCGGCGAGCCTTGGCGCGCAGTTCAAGGATGCTGAGTCCGGCGGTGTCATCGATGAACATTTTCGATTTCACCAATCGGTTGGCTGCGGCGGTGAGAGAGGCCATTTCCGACTCGTTGATGAAACCGTCTCTGATTCGGCTCATGTTGACCCTAGCGTTGGCACAGAGGAGACGTTGAACGAGTTGCTGCGAACTCATTTCCAACGAGAAGACGGCGACGGACTTATCGAGGTTTACGGCAATGTATTCTGCCATGTTCATGGCGAGCGCCGTTTTTCCCATGGAAGGGCGGGCGGCAATAACAATCATTTCGGAGCCGTGAAGTCCGTTGGTCATCTTGTCGAAGTTGTCGAATCCAGTATTGATTCCGGAGGTTTGGCCCTTGTTGTGCACGGCCATGGCAATGGCGTCGACGGCGGCCATCACGGAGCGTTTCATGTCGAAGGTGTTTTCTTGAAAACGACCTTTCGCAATTTCGAAGATGCGTCCTTCGACTTCATCCAAGAGCGTTTGGGTGGCTCCTTGCTCGTCGTAACTGCGCGCCGCGAATTCGGTGCAAACCTTGATGATTTCGCGGAGGGTGTGCTTCTCGATGAGGGCATCGAGATAGTAACTGACGTTCGCGGCGGTCGGGAGGTACGTGAAAAGGTTGGTGATGAAGGACGGTCCGCCCGTTTGCTCGAGCTGATTCCGATCGCGCAGCAACTGCGTGAGGGTGATGAAATCGATGGCTTGCGAGGCGTTCCACATGCCTTCCAGCGTCTCATACAGAATCGAGTGAGCCGGGACGTGGAAGTGTTTTGCGGAGAGGCGTTTTTCCGCGCAAAAGGCTCCGACCTCGCGAGGCGAAAGGAGGTAGCTTGAAAGCACTCCAAGTTCGGCCTCAGGGGACTGTGGAAGGGAACGGTGGGCGTCTGGTTGGTACACCGCTCTGCCTCTTAGATCTGCTTTTTCACCGGAGCGCTCCAGACGTGAGTTTTTGGCGGAGGATTCGGTCGGCATAACAATGCGGGGAGGATGGGATAAAAAAGAGGAGGCGGATTATACATCCGCCTCCTCGAGAATGGGGTCAAATTTAGGAAGAAAAAGGTCTTCCTTAGGGAAAGTTACTTAGAGTGCTTCGCCTTGACCTTACCTTTGTAGGATCCAGGAGCCTTTTCTTCGTGAGCTTCTCCGGACTCGGAAGCCTCACTTTTATCGTCAGATCCCTTGGCTTTCACGATCAGGTTCAACTTCGTGGAAACGTCGGAGTGCAGCTTGATGATGATCTCATGCGATCCGCTTTCCTTAATTGGGCGCTCGAGTTGGATGCGGTGACGGTCAATTTCAATCTTTCCACCAAGTTCGGACTTAATCCGAGCGGCGATGTCAGATGCTGTAACCGAACCGAACGCCTTACCGGTTTCGCCCGTTTCGAGTTCGATTTGGATCTTCAGCTTAGCGATGCGGCGGGAGAGATCTTCGGCTTCATTGAGTTCGCGGGCTTCACGCTCGGCGCGCTTCGCTTTGAGAAGATTGACTCGGCGCAGCGTTACGGGAGTTACTTCCAAAGCCTTCCCGTTAGGGATGAGGAAGTTGCGAGCGAATCCGGCGCGAACCTTTACGAGGTCGGCTTCGGCTCCGAGGTTTTCAATCTTTTCAGTGAGAATAACTTCCGTGGTGGCCATGGCAAAAAAGAGACAAATGCGTTTTAGTTTCCCGCTTGAAATCGGGGCGGGGAGTCAAGCTAAGGAAAGGCGGAATGTCAAGGAGTACAGGGGTGCTGAAACGCAAGAAGCAACACGAAGGCTTACTAGGTTGGAATCAAGCGATGAAATTCAAGGGATGATTGCGTAGAATCCATTCGGCGGCTGCGGGGAGGTGTTGGGCTACGAAGTTCGCTTTTGAGGCGATTTGTGATGCTCCATAGCCGGTCCGTACCAGAATCGAGCGGCTTCCTGCTCGGTGCCCGCATTCGATGTCGGCCTCTTTGTCGCCAATTATGAAGGAAGTGGAGAGTTCGACGTTCCAGTCCGCTGCGGCTTCTAGAAGCATTCCTGGGGCGGGTTTTCGTCGTTGGGAGCTGCTTTCGGGCCCGTCCGGGCACATATAAGCGGCGTCTAGGAGGTTCGGGCCCAAAAGCGAGAGAAGCCGAGAATGGACAGCGTCGTATTCCGAAAGGGTGATTTTTCCGCGGGCAATGCCACTTTGATTAGTGACTAAGATGATTCGGTAACCGGCATCACGCAGCCGCGTCAGCGCTTCAGGAACCCCGTCGAAGAGACGGACTTTTTCGGGTTCCCGGCAGTAGTGAACTTCTTCGATGAGTGTTCCGTCTCGATCGACGAAGACGGCCGATTGAAGGGGCAAAACAGCGGTTGGCTTCATGCCTGGCTTGCAGCGCTTTCGTTAGAAAAGCTGGCTAGGAGTTCTTCCCGAGACACCGTTGCGGTTCCCAACTTACCGACGACGATGCCGCTGGCGTGGTTGCTGACTTCGGCGGCTTCAATGGGAGAGGCTCCTCCAGCGAGCGCAGCGGTGAAGACGGCGATGGCAGTATCTCCGGCTCCAGAAACATCGAATACTTCCTGAGCCCTTGTGGGGATGTGATAAGGAGCGTGATTGGGTTGAAAAAGCATCATTCCCTGTTCGCTCAGAGTGATGAGGACCAGTGCGCATTCCCATAAATTGAGGAGGCGTTGCCCGACTTGAAGGAGCGCCTCATCCTCGAGGGGAGGTTCGATAGGGTCAGTCCATGGAATGGATGCGGCTCGGAAGGCTTCAGAACGATTGGGAGTCACCCCAGTGACGCCGTGCCATGCAATTGGATTCGATGGCTTTGGGTCGACTAGAATGGGAATTCCGGCCTTGCGAGCGCTGTGGATCAGAGGGTTGACAAAATCCTGATCGAAAAGCCCTTTGTCGTAGTCCTCGAGGATGACGGCTTTCAACTCTGGTAGCAGGCTTTGAAACCGAGAGAGGGCTTTTTCACGGTGATGCGGCGCGAGCGCAGCACGTTTTTCGCGATCCACCCGAACGACCTGCTGGGTCCGGGCGATGACCCGTGTTTTTCGAATCGTTTGATAGTTCGGGTCGTGAAGTACGCTATCCAGAAGGATGCCATGAGAGCTCAGTAGATCATTCAGACGTGAGGCATCTGGACCCTCCCCAGTCATGGCCATGATGTGAACATGCGAGACGATTTCCCGGAGGTTTCGAGCGACGTTGGCGGCACCGCCGGCGTCGAAAGATTCGCGGACGACCTCGACGACGGGTACGGGAGCTTCTGGGGAAATACGAGACACCTTTCCCCAAATGAACTCATCTAGAATCATCTCTCCGATCACGAGGATTCGGGACTCTTTGGGTAAGATTTGATCAACGCGGCTGCGCAGCATGGCGGTTGGTTTGGAAGGGGGGCGTTTAAGACTGCAGCTATTTAAGACTGCAGCTGTTCAAGCACTGCGGCGAAAAGGAGTGGCAGGTTCAATTCATGATGACCGACGATGTAATATCTCTTTCCGCCAAGTGCGGTCGGGCGCTTCTGGACGTTTTCGCTCGGTCGATAGTGGCGGGTCATATCAAAGGTGGCCGTTGTGAACTTTTCGACCGTGTGTCCGAGGTTTCGGGCAATGGTGAGCGCCTTGAGAAAAACTTCGGGAAGAATGACGGCGCTGCCGACATTCAAAACGACTCCGCCCTCCAGTTGGGCGCACACGGAGGCGAAGGTCTGGAAGTCGCGGTAGCTTCCTTCACCGAGTGCCGCCCCGTTGCATGCGGGATGTTGGTGAATGATGTCAGTGCCAACCGCGATGTGCACGGTCATCGGAATCTCGAGTCTCTCGCAGGTCGAAAGAAGCGACAGATGGGTGTTGGGAAATCCCTTGGTGGCGTTGCCGAGCGCGCGGCCTGCCCCGAGGCCTTGTGACATGCCGGAGACCAAAGCCTGGTTCATGAGGCGACCGGTCTCTTCAGCCATTCCGAACATCCCTTCATTGAGTCCTTTTTGGACGTCTTCACTGGTTTCTCCCTGAAAACAGAGTTCGAAGTCATGGATGGCCCCCGCTCCGTTCACCGCTACGGCTGATATGATTCCCTGCTCTAGCGCCGCGACCAGAATAGGATTCAACCCGACTTTAATCACATGGGCGCCCATCATTAGAACGATCGGTCGTTTGTTGCGGACGGCTTGTGCCATATCCCTTACCAGAGCGCGCAGATCTGCGACGGCAAGAAACTGGGGTAGGGATTCCAGAAACTGATTGAAGGACGCCCCTGCCTGATGAGGTTTGGCAAATAGCTCTAGCGCCACTTTGTTAACTCTGTCGGCCACTGGAAAGGTCCGAATCCGACTGAAGTCCAAAGGGGGGAAATCCATGACAAAAGGGGGGGCGCTATGTGGAAGGCAGGACTCTACGAATCCGTTTTCAGGTTCCGTGGAAGCTCTGAAAGGCCAGCCAAGAATTCCAACCCGAGGTCGCTATTAGCCCCAAGAAGGCGAGAACCAGTGCGGTTCGGCTCTGGCGGCCGAGTCGAAAAAAAAGCAGGAGAAGCGCGAGCGTAGCGGTTCCCATGGCTACGTAACTTACTGGGGCTGGGCTTTCTGAGAGAATTCCAATTGAACGTACAAAGAGGCCCGGCAGAGCAGGGAGCGATTTTAGGAGAGACCATCGTTTTTGGTCCCAAGGTCCTGCTTCGATAAAAATCCAAGCGAAAGGTGAGTACAGAGAGACCAAGAGCGCTATCAGAACGCTGGCACCGCTTGGGGGGCGCGTTTCTGACAAGGGTAGAAGGAAAAACTGGCTGCGGTTGGACATCGAAATCGGGCGAAAACAGGGTCGGGGTAGGTTGTTTTGGGCAACGGTATCGTACTTTGAAAGCCAAAACAAACAAAGGCACCTTCGATGAGAAGGTGCCTTTGAGTCTACGCACTTGAAAGTGAGTAGAAAAAGATCCGGTGGGCCTACTTGCTCGGAGTGGTTGGCGGAGCGGGAGTTTGGGCGGGAGCCGGAGCGGTGGAGGGGGCGGGTGCCGGTGCCGGTGCTTTACTCGGGGTTCCCGGCTGCGCCGGAGCTGGGGTTGTTCCTGGTTTGGGTTCCGGTGAAGTGGGTTTTCGAGGTTCGCACGCCGAGAGGAAAGGGATGGTAAGCCAAAGAAGCCAAGATTTCGAAGGGTTCATGAGAGGCAATGGTCGTTAGTTGGTTGCGTTTTTATGGATCGAGAACCCTCAGTTTCCAACGGGAGAGAGTTCGTTCCAAAAATCAACGAAGCTCCTCACTCTAAAGGATGCCTTGAGGACGGATTTGCGTCTGGTTTGGGCTTGAAAAGACCGTGGAGCAAAAGTCCAAGGCCAGTTCCTGCCGCGAGTCCGAACGCTCCAAAAAAGGGAGACAAAGCCAGCATTCGTTCCAGCATGACTGAAATCGGGATATCGACTCCCTTTAAACGAGGGGCTGCCGTGGTGAAGATCATATAAACCTCTCCTAGGATGAGACCTAGGATGCCACCCGCTTTTGGCCAACTGAAGTTTTGCGAAGATGCCATTGAGAACCACAGTGTGCAGCTCCTCGGAGAGGTTGTCGAGCAGGCCCAGAATATGCTATGGAACAACGTCCCATGAAACATCGTCTACCCCTCGTTCTCGTTTTGGCGCTCTTGGGAGTGGCTTGCCAGCGGACCAAAGTGGCATCTACAGCTCCCGTTGCTGCTCCCGTGGTCGTTGTGGAACCTCCTCCCCAGCCCAGCAAACAGGAACTAGCCGAGAAAATTGCCCAGCGGAAGAAGGCCGAGGCGGATCGCTTGGCAAAAATCCGTTTCCAAGCTCGCGAAGCTTTGGAGCGTGGACGTGAACAGCTACGAGATGAGAAAAACTCGGAGGCTCTGGATGCTTTCCATGAGGCCGTAACGCTCGATAGAGACTCGGTGGACGCTTGGTTGCGGATTGCTTACGTTTATGAGCAGGAAGGCGATGAGCTCCACGCTTCGGAGGCGTTCGACGAAGTGAGACGTTTGTGGTCTCTGTAACCCTCTAGGATCACGGGTTCCTTGTTATAGTTCTTCTTCCATTTTCGTAGTTCCAACGCTTTCCCACGCTTCCTCAGCGATTTTCTACCGATTCCGATGTTTCAGATCGTGTTCAACGAAATTAGTGCGGCTGAAATGTCAGCGCTCCCCACGGAGTTGCAGCTCGAGTTGTTAGCCGAATTTCAGTCCCTTCCTGAGGAGGTCGAAAAAGCCGATCCTGAACAGTTCGGTAAGATCGAAAGAGACGGGAGAAGTCTCTTTCGCTATCGGGTGAATGATTACCGGATTTATTTCGAAAAGGCCGCGGAAGGTCTGACCGTTCACAGGGTCTTACATCGGAATACGATCCGAGATTTTCTCTTTCGAGCCTCGCTGCCGATGCCCTCCGAGGATGGGGAGCTGGCTGGGCAGCGCAAGTTTTGGCAGTTGATTGATGAAGGGAAGGCTTCTGGAGCCTCTGCAAAAACCCACTAGGAAGGCGTGTCCGACACTCCGTTTCCATTCCCGGACGAGGCGTCTCGAGTCCGAGCTTTTCCAGTCGCCGAACACCGTCTCTTTCTGGCTCATGCAGCAGTGACTGCTTTGCCTCGTGTAGCGGCTGAGGCTATGTCCGCGTACGCGCTTCAATCAGCGAGGATGCCACAGGAATTTTGTGAAGTCCTAAAGGATATGCGATCAACCCGCGAACTCTGCGCACGGTTGATTGGCGCAAAATGGCAGGAGATCGCGCTGCTTGGACCGACCTCGTTGGGGCTGAGTTTATTTGCGAATGGGATCGAGTGGAAACCAGGGGATGAGGTGGTTTGTTATGCGGACGATTATCCGGCCAATGTTTATCCGTGGCTGGATTTGAGGAGGAAGGGCGTCGTGGTAAAGTTACTGCGCCCAGAGAACCCCGGCGCAGTAACTCCTGAGTTGGTGGAGGAGGCGCTCTCCTCCAAGACGCGTTTGGTGGCGCTGGCGAGTTGCCATTTTTTTAACGGCTACCGTCTGGATGTGGAGGCCATTGGATCCCTGCTCCGGTCCCGAGGCATTTTATTCGCTTTGGACGCAATTCAGACGCTCGGGGCATTTCCATTGGATGTGGTTCGGGCCAATGTGGATCTTCTCAGTGCCGATGCTCACAAATGGCTCTTAGGCCCCATGGCGATGGGAATTGTGTATGTTGCGGAAGCCCACTTTGATCGAGTTCGTCCGACACTGCTCGGTGCGTGGAATGTGCGCAGTCCCCGCTTTTTAGCTCAAGAAACAGTGGAGTTCGAATCCACGGCGCAGCGTTACGAACCTGGCGTTCTTAATATCAGCGGCATGTACGGAATGAAGGCCGCGATCGAACTCTTACTCGGCATCGGGATGGATCGGGTGGGCTCTGAAATTCTCCGACTGAAGGCCGAATTAATTGCACGACTTGAGCCGCTTGGATTTCAAACGACTGGTCCGGTGTCTGGGCCTCATGCAAGCGGGATTACTACGGTGAGTCATCCGCTTGTGAAGGTTTCTGAGTTGTTCCGTTTTATGGAGAAGGAAGGGGTTGTGGCTTCCTTGCGCTACGATCGCGCTGGCCGCGAATACCTCCGCTTCAGCCCGCACTTCTATAACACCGAGATCGAGTTCGAACGGTTGTCGGAAATTTTGAGGCGAGGGATCGAAGCCTGTCCGAGGGATTAAAGACGGTCCGCCCTATTTCAGGGGTGATTGATCGTAAACGAGGACCTTTTCAAAGAAGGGTTTGCACAGATCGACGAACCGTTTGTGGCGCTCGCAGTCCTTCTGATAAAAATCATGGTCCTCTAAGTTTTTGAAATGGAGGGTGCTCGCGTAATCAAAGGAGTGATCCGTGACGGGTCTGGCTTCTGTTGGCGCAGGCTTTCCAATGAAGGCGTGGACGAGATAGGGGATCTCGGCGAGGAGGGTCAGCTCCGCTTCAAAAAGAGCGCGTTGCTCGGCCGTGAGGTCTTTTTTGAGCCAAAAGTAGACGTTGTGAATCATTGCGATGGAGTATTGAGGGAAGGCAGTCGTCGATTGGTTACTTGGATTTTTGCGAGTGGCTTTGCTCGTAGTGTTCCTTCAGGAGATCAACCCCGAAATCCCGCTCCCGATCCCTCCAGATTGAGTGGGGGTGGTTCCCGTCATTTTGGGTATTGTCGTACTCCAAAATAAACGTTTTTCCCTGGATGCGATAGTAGTGCCCCTTTCCGGGCTCCAGACTGCCCGCCCAAGCGAAACTGACAGACTTCCAGTCTGCGGCATGGATGCGGTCCCATTCGGAGGATTCCAATTCAGGGCGATGTCTGCCGAGATACTCACGGACGATTTGCTGGAGAAGTGCTTCCTGCTCGCTCTTGAGTGAGGAAACCGGAATTCCCTCGGGCTGCGTGTATCCCTCGCGTTTCGGATCGTTAAGAATGTCCTTCGGGGCCTCTTGCGAAACGATGGCCTGTTTTTGTTGGGCTGCATCCAAAGACCTCACAAGGTTCCTTCCAAGGTCTTCCTCTTTTCCAAGAACGCGCAGTCCTGAACGAGAGCCTTGTCTCACTTCTCCCGGATTGGATCCGAAGAAAGAGGGGGTTGCAGAGGCACCATGACCGGAGCACGCAAAGTTCAGGGAAAGATGGTGGCCTTCGACTCGCCATCCCCAGGCTTTTTCAGAGGAGGGAGTGCCAAAGATGGAGAAGAAGTACATTTCCGGATCCCGCACCGGCTTTCCGTTTTGTCCGCGTTCTAATTCAGCCAGGAGAGCCTCGAGGCTCATGATCGTAAATGCTTTCGAATAACCTCTCGAACTCAGTCCGGTTGCAAGCAGTGCTTGAGCAACCAAACGTTGTTCCTGCGTCATTTCCTTCAGAGGCAATCCGAGGCGCGCCCGTGGAATGAAGTGCCAGTTTTTGCGCTCGGCATCGTCCATGGCAAAGGAGGCCTTTTGCTTCTGCTCAGCAGAAAGGGTGGCTAGGAAGTTTTTTGCTGCATCTGCCATTTCCGACTCAACGGAATGGGCGAGGAGGCGTGAGGAGGCAACGAGAACGGTGAGAGGCGCAAGAAACCAGCGTGGGGAAAGAGTCGTCATGGGTTAGGGAAGATGTGGGATGGAAGAGGATCCGTTTAGATAAAGACAGAGTTAAAAAGGGGGCAGGTCTTAGCGCCTTTTAGGAAACTGCCAGTTTTCATCGAAAAATCCGGCGTGTTCGACCAAGCCGGGCCAACGGTGATCCGCAGGAGTTCTCAAGTCCACGATTGCCCAGTCTGGAAGCTTAGGGGTTTGCAGAGCATTCGTTTCGTTGCTGCCATTTCGAAAGGTGTAGCTGCTATTGATGACGATGTAGCGGCTTGGCGACAACGGGTTGGGATAGATCAGAACGGGGACCCGTGAGGCAGCCTCGTAGGTCGTTCCTCCAACCTTCAGATCCTGTTCATTCCATTGAAATGGCAGTTGAGGCATCAATTGTCCCAGAACTGAATTGGACGCGGGATCGCCCCACAGCACGAGGTGGGCTGATTGCATTAGTTCTGGCGTGACGTCTTTATCATCCACCACGCGGGCCTCTCCGCGGAAGTTCACTTTCCAAGTCCGAATGGCGCGTTCCAACTCAGCGGCTGCCCATTCGCCCACCTTTGGATTGGAGGCGGTGCCGGTCGGGCGTACAAAAACGAAACTATCCATGAAGGCATCGTCGATGGGGCCCTGCAATCCGTGCACTTTGCGAAGAGGAGCGGGCCGATTTGGGGCTTCGGGCAGCACTGGGCTCCATCGGTTGTCGGTTTTTCTGAATGCCATTTCGTCCGCCGCTTTTGGGAGAGGCACGAGTTGACCGTCGATGGTGATTTTCCATCCCGCCTTGGCGTCCCACGATTTTGGCGGGGTCAGGCTGAGCGCGGTCACTCCTTTGGTTTTGAGTTCGATGCGTGAGGAGCCCTTGTACGAGGCCTCGACAGAGGCGTGCTCCCAATGCTGAGCGAGCCCGTCGATGCGCAACCAATCGAGGTTATTGTACCGCAAGGTATAGGTTTCAAATCGGAGCAACTCAGGAGCGCTCGGGCGGCCTTTGGTTGCGGCGGCATCCACTGCCTGATTCAACAACTCCTTGGTTTCTGGGTGGTACTTGTGCCCAGTTTTCGGACCGATCAAATGGGGAATTTCCACGCCCAATGCTTTGACCGAGGCGATGATTTTGTCGGCTGCCTCTTTTTGGGCATCAATCTCTCCAGAGTAGGCCACAATGGGATGGTTGGTCAGGTTCGCGGCATAATCGGGGACATCGTAGAGATGCCAGAGAACTTGCTCCCACCATGGCGGCGGTGTTTTTCCCGAGTCAAAAACCTTTGCATACTGGGCTGTTTCAACAAAACCGGCTCCGGGAGCCGACACCGCCCAGAGTCCAGGATGATGCGCAGTGAGATGCCAACACCCAGCGCCGCCCATCGAGAATCCGCGAAGTGCCACGTGATCCCGATTCACTCCGTATTGCCGAATGACGGCCTCCATCGCCTCCATTACGTCGGTTTCGCCTGCGAACTTGTAGGCGTTGCAGAAGCGTCCGTAGGGGTGAAGAACGATGGTCTTTTCAGGGGTGAATTCGCCTTTGCTTTTGATGCGACCGCTCAGGAAGGAAAGTTCTGTGAGGGTGTCCCCGCGGCCATGTAACCAGATATCCATCCGTCCGTCTTTGCTTGGGAAATCCTCGGGAATGTAAAGGCCGTAAGGCTGAACGGAGTGATCGATGCGCGAGCGAAATCCTCGCACGACGAGGCCGGTTGCCTTTAACCAAGGAGCCTGTCCGGCGCGGAGGGATTCGAGCCGTGCACGACCCTCTGCGAGGAGTTGCCGGCCTGCAGGAATCTGTTTGAGATCGTAAATTTCATTCAACGAAAGCGCC
>CANFNA010000041.1 GCA_947448395.1 Chthoniobacteraceae bacterium | reverse complement strand
TCCCTCAACAACAGCAGGAGCTGATCCTTCGCAAAGTCAGGATCCACGGCTGAAAACGGGATCATGTGAAATGCAGTATCCCACGCCGCAAACCACGGGTACTCCCACTTATCCGGCATCGACAGGATATCTTTCGCAAAAAAATTGGGCCAGTCGGCATTGCGTCCACGCAAACGATCCTCCGTTGGTGGCTCAAGCTTGTCGCGCTTCAGCCAGTCCTCGACCACAAAATGGAAAAACTGTTTCGTCCACAAAAGCCCAGCATACCCTTGGCGACAAATCAGTCGCTGGTTCTCCGAGACTCCCCTCGGAATGACGTCTTCATAAAAAGCATCGCACTCCGCAATGCGCTCGGAAAACGTTTCATCGAACCTCTCAAACCCTATAATCTCATTGTTTTCTTTGAGCAGAAGAAGACGGCAACGGACGGTCACTGCCGCGCGCGGCGGGATTCTAAAATGAAAATAGGCGGCCGACTTCGTTCCCTCAGCGGTCGGAGACACTGCGTCTTCTTCACCTTGGATAACATACCGGTGAAAAGCATCCTTCACGTAGCGCACAGGATTCTGCCCCCCCCAAAAACTCTCAAGATTTGTCTCGTTCTCCGTGAAAAGCCACTGCGGGCCACCAACAGCATCCGGTGAGTCAGCAAGAAATCGATACTCACCAAGCGTTTCGTGATGCGCCGCAAGCCCTTCTTTATCGCCCACAATTTTCGGCTTAATTCTGGGAGCCTCTCGATTATTTTCCCACGTCCAAACATTCCGAAACCAAAGACTTGGAAGGACATGAATCTCAGCTGACTCCGGCCCTCTATTTGTGATCGTGATCCTCCAGAGAAGATCCTCCGCGCTTCGCTTCGCAACTTCCTGCAGGACGTCAAAGTAACGACCCTCATCGAACATTCCCATATCGGCCAATTCCAACTCAGGCCCGTGGCGTCCGATGCGCTGATTTTCTTCCCTCAGCGCCGTGTAAGGGTACTTAGCATGCGGGTACTTATAGAGAGCCTTGGTGTACGAATGCGTAGGCGACGAATCGAGGTAGTAATAACATTCCTTAACATCTTCCCCATGATTGCCCTCGTACCCATTAAGGCCGAATAACCGCTCCTTCAAAATGGAGTCATGCCCATTCCAAAGCGCCGGCGCAAAACACAGGCGACACTGACGGTCTGACCATCCCTGCAGTCCATCCTCACCCCAGCGATAGGCACGCCGCCGCGCATGGTCGTGCGGAAAACTGTCCCAACTATTGCCATGTTCAGAATAGTCCTCACGCACAGTCCCCCATTGCCGCTCGCTCAAGAATGGCCCCCAGCGCCTCCATCGACTCACTGCAGTCCGGTCCTCCATGAGACGTTGTGTTTCACTAGACATAGCTAGTTTCCTAACAGAATCATCCGGCATAGGAAACCCTCAGGCCCTTTGCCCATCAACAATCAAAGGAGGCTCTCTGAAGCCAAAGACGAACAAACGATCGAGAACCACTGTCTAAAGCGAACGCTCCACTCTTGAAAAATTGAAAATATCTCGATCTCCAATTTCTTAAGCCGTGGCTTCGCCTGAGCGAGACGGGCGAATCACCTCGTCCCGCAAACCACTTCCATGGCGGCCACTCCACCAAAGCACAATCGGCGAGGCGATAAAGACCGACGAATAGGTCCCCACCAACACACCGATCAAAATCGTCAGTGCGAAGTCTGCCAGAACGGGTCCACCAAAGAAAAACAGGGCAACCGTCGTTAATAAAGTCACCCCCCCAGTCAGGATCGTTCGCGAAAGTGTTTCGTTAATACTGAGATTCATAATCTCCATGACCGATCCCTTTCGGCCTGTTTGTAACCCTTCACGAATCCGATCGAAAACCACGATTGTGTCGTTCACCGAATAACCCGCGATCGTCAAAACAGCCCCGACCGTCACCAGCGAGAGCTCGCGTCCCAGCAACGCAAACACCCCCATCGTGATCACCACGTCGTGCAAAAGCGCCACAAGCGCGCCAAGCGCAAAGGAAAACTCAAATCGGATTGTCACATATACCAGAATCCCAAGCATCCCCAGCGACAGGGCGATCATCGAGTTCCGCGCTAACTCACCACCGACTAGACTTCCAACCTTCTCGACATTTTCCACACTAAACCCAGCTTCGGGGAACTTGGACTTGAGCCCATCCGAAATTTTTTCACCGGAATCTTTAGGGCCACGCACGGTGTAAAATTCTTTCTTTGCAGACTTCTCCATCTGCACTGCAAATTCACCCACCTTCAACTCCTCTACCGCTGCGCGGACCGCTGCAATGTCCGGCTTCGTCTTCACCGCTTCCAAAACAACTCGGTCGCCCCCTTTAAAATCCACACCGAAATTCTTATCTCCACGAGAGGCGAAGATCGCAATCGACACACCAATCACAAGCACAGAGCACGAGATCGCCGCCCGCCGCCAGGCCATAAAGTTAAAGCTCGTTGCACGAATCAAATTGGCCATGCTGATGCTCTTCAAAAAGCCCACCTTCAGAGCCCACATGAACAAAACGCGAGTGGCCACTAGTGAGGTAAATAAGGTGGCCACAATCCCAATAATAAGCGCCACCGCAAAACCCTTCACAGGACCGCTCGCCTTCCAAAAAAGAATCAGCGCTGTGATTAGCGTAGTTACGTTCGAATCGAAGATCGCTGAAAACGCCTTCTCGAAAGCAGATTTCACGCACGCGCCTAGAGGTTTCTGTTCCGTAAGTTCCTCGCGAAGTCGTTCGTAAATTAGAACGTTTGCATCAATCGCCATCCCAAGAGTCAGGATGATCCCTGCAATTCCCGGCAGAGTCAGCACTGTGCCAAACATGCCCATCGCACCGAAAAGAAGGATTACATTCACCACCAACGCCAAATTAGCCACAAATCCCGAGAACCGATAGTACAGCAACACGCAAAAGACCGTGAGGAGAACGCCAATGACTCCCGAAAAAACTCCGCTGTGAATCGAGTCCGAACCCAAAGACGCTGAAGCACTCCGCTCTTCCTCAATCACCACGGGGGTCTGAAGCGGATTCTCCAAGACGCTCGAAAGATTCCGCGCCTCTTGCTCCGAAAAACTCCCCGTGATCTGTGCATTTCCACCAGTGATCGCCTCGCGAATCACCGGAGCAGATTGCACTTTGCCATCCAACATAATAGCAAACCGCTTGCCCACGTTTTCCTGAGTTAGTTTTGCAAATAACTGCGCGCCTTCGGAATTAAAACGGAGACTGACTCCCCACCCTTGCGAGTCAAAAAATGCATGCGCTCCACTCACCAGACTTCCGGGAATATCGGCCTTCTTTCGAACCACCAATTTTTCCTCGAAAGGTCGGCCTCCACGTTCCTCTGAATGGGTTTCAATCCGGTAGGCGGGATCAAGCGGAACGGACCCCGCCAAAATTGCATCGCTCTGAGGATGAACGAATTTAAAATCAAGCTTGGCTGGGCGATACAGTTGCTCCCGAGCCTCTTGCAGCTTGCCAGTGTTCATCCCAGGAATCTGCACCAAGATCCGGTCCGTTCCTTGAGGCGCAATCACCGGCTCACTCGTTCCCATCGAGTCGACGCGCTTGCGGATGACTTCGCGGGCCTGATCCTGCATTGCAGGAGTAATCTGACGCTCCACACCGGCTTCATCGGGCTCCGCTTTCAGACGCACCAAAAAGGAGGTGCCTCCCTGCAGATCCAGACCCAGGGGAAGCTTCTGCTCGGGGGGATAAAAAGAGGCAATGGACAGCGCCACCAACATCACCGTCAACACACTCCCTAACACCCGCTTGTGGCGCTCTTCGTCGGTGAGCAAATACCATCCAAACAGGCCCGCTAAAATCAGACCTAAAACGAACGTGATAATCGGATCCATAAGTTTTCCTTGGTTTCCTGAACAACAGATCGGGAATGAATAATACTAGGGGGAAGAGGGGGGTTACGCATTCGGCCTTGCAACCACCGTGGCGATCGCACTCTTGTCGACCTCAATCCGGACATTGTCCGCAATTTTCAGCGTGAGCGTATCCCCATCCTTAAGATTTGCGACCACTCCATGGATCCCCGCCACCACAACCTCATCCCCGGTTTTTAAGTTGGAAATCCGATCCTGCAGCTGCTTCTGCTTTTGCTGCTGCGGACGAATCATAAGGAAATACATGATCGCAAAAATGCAGATCATCGGAACGAGCGTTCCAAACGCGGACGGCGCTTGGGGAGCTGCGGTCGGAGCGGCTTGGGCAATAAACAGAGAAAGGGTATGATGCATGTCAGGCTGGAGTTCGAGATAGAGACCGCCTGAAGCTTGTGCCTCAAACGGGTCGAGCAGGCTACGCTTCCGAGGCCCATTGTCCAAGGTTTTCAGAGACGATCCGCCAAGCGCTTCCCCCGACACCAACTTCATCGAAATGCGCCACTCTGACTCACATCCGCCTGTCTCACCTGAGACAAAGACCCACTCAAGGCACAGACCCTCTACCGCCTTAAAAAGCACAAGCTGCTACATTCGTTTACTTTATTAAAACAAATGCACGCTGGCCCGCGCCCTGCTGATAGGGATCCCGACAAACTCAACCTTTAACCTGTCGTTATGGCTAAAATTCTTGGAATCGACCTAGGCACCACAAACTCCTGCATGGCCGTTATGGAGGGAGGAGAGCCCGTGGTTCTTGAAAACAGCGAAGGCGCACGCACCACCCCCTCCGTCGTTGCATTTACAAAATCGGGCGAGCGCGTGGTTGGCCAAGCCGCTAAGCGCCAGGCCATCACCAACCCTCAAAACACCATCTTCTCAGTGAAGCGCTTCATGGGGCGCAAGTACGACGAAGTGCGCGAAGAACTCCATCGCGTCCCCTACAAAGTCGTCAAGGCACCCAATGGCGATGCTCACATTCAAGTCACCGTCGGCGGCGAAACGAAGTCCTATTCCCCGCCAGAAATCAGCGCGATGATTTTGGCCAAGCTTAAAGCGGACGCAGAAGCCAAACTCGGTGAAAAAATCACGCAGGCCGTCATCACGGTTCCCGCCTACTTCAACGATTCTCAAAGGAATGCAACCAAGGACGCAGGGAAAATCGCGGGACTTGAGGTGCTCCGCATCATCAACGAACCCACCGCAGCCTCTCTCGCCTACGGCCTAGACAAAAAGAAAGACGAAAAGATCGCTGTTTACGATCTCGGAGGCGGCACTTTCGACATCTCCGTGCTGGAAATCGGAGATGGCGTCTTCGAAGTGAAAGCAACCAACGGCGACACACACCTTGGCGGCGATGATTGGGACAATCGCCTCATGGACTGGATGTTCGAAGAGTTCAAAACCGACACAGGAATTGACCTCACCAAGCAACCGGATGCAGTACAACGGATTAAGGAAGAGTCCGAAAAGGCAAAGATTGCCCTGTCTTCTTCGCAGCAGTACGAAATCAATCTCCCATTTATTACGGCGGACCAAACTGGGCCGAAGCACATCACCAAGTCGCTGTCCCGCTCGAAGCTGGAGCAACTCACGGACAATCTATTCGAGCGCACTATGAAGCCCGTGCGGGCCTGCCTCAGCGACGCTAAGCTCAGCGAAAAAGACGTCAATGAACTCGTGCTCGTCGGAGGGATGACTCGGATGCCCCGCGTCGTTGAAACCGCGCGCGCCATCATCGGCAAAGAACCGCACAAAGGTGTCAACCCAGATGAAGTCGTGGCTATCGGTGCGGCCATCCAAGGGGGAGTCCTCCGTGGGGATGTGAAGGATGTTCTCCTCTTGGACGTCACTCCGCTCACACTCGCCATCGAAACGGCCGGCGGCGTTGCCACGCCGATGATTCCGCGCAATACAACAATTCCAACACGCAAGGCGCAGATTTTCTCTACCTACAGCGACAGCCAGCCCGGAGTCGAAATCGTCGTGCTTCAAGGCGAGCGATCCATGAGTCGCGACAATAAGCAACTTGGAACCTTCAAGCTCGATGGCATCCCTCCAGCCCCACGCGGCGTTCCCCAAATCGAAGTCACTTTCGACATCGATGTGAATGGAATCCTTCATGTCTCCGCAAAAGATTTAGGCAGCGGCAAGGAGCAGAAAATTTCGATCACCGGCTCAAGCGGGCTCAGCAAGGAAGAAGTTGAGCGGATGCAACGTGAAGCGGAATCCCACGCTGAAGAAGATCGCCTTGCCCGCGAATCGGCGGAGGTCCGCAACAACGCCGACAACCTCGCCTACCAATGCGAAAAGCAGCTGAAAGATCTCGGTGATAAGATTCCGGCAGACAAGAAATCCGAGATTGAAAAGTCTGTGGAAAGAGTCCGCGAGACCCTCAAGGGACAAGACGTGGAGGCCATCAAAACGGCTTACACGGAATTGCAGAATCAGTTTCAGGCCGTTAGCGAAGAACTCTACAAAAACGCAGGAGCCACCGCAGAGTCAGCCGAAGGTCATTCGCCCAACGGAGCGACTTCGGCCAAGTCGGATAAAGCGCCAAAGGGCGATGTCGTCGACGCCGAATTTGAAGTCGTTAACGAGGACAAAAAGAAGAGCTAGTCCCGTTTCGACCTACCACTTTGCGGGGTCTGCGGGCGGTTCCGGCTAGATCCGGGCTCCTCCGCAGGCTTCGCAATCCACAACCAAAAACCAACAGAACAAACACCAACAACAAACCATGGCAGCTAACATTCGACCCCTCGGGGATCGGGTTCTCGTCAAGCCGATCGAAGAACAGGAAATCAAAAAGGGTGGAATCATCATCCCAGATACCGCGAAGGAAAAGCCCCAGGAGGGCGAAGTCGTCGCAGTTGGAACTGGCAAGCGTGATGACGCTGGAAAAAACATCCCATTCACCGTCAAGAAGGGAGACAAAGTGCTCATCTCTAAGTACGGCGGAACGGAAGTGAAAGTCGGCGGAGTCGTCCACCTCATCATCCGTGAAGACGATATTCTCGGGATCATTGGCTAAGTCCAAATCGCATCCCTTTTTCTCAAAACTCAACCCTAACAACTCTATACAACATGGCAGCTAAACAACTCTTGTTCGACGAAGCCGCACGGCACGCCCTGCTACGCGGCGTTGAGAAACTCGCCAAGACCGTCAAGGCCACTCTCGGACCTTCCGGCCGCAACGTCATCCTCGACAAAAAATTCGGTTCTCCAACCATCACCAAGGACGGCGTAACCGTCGCGAAGGAAATCGAGCTCGAATGCCCTTATGAAAATATGGGCGCCCAGCTCGTGCGCGAAGTCGCTTCCAAGACCAGCGACATTGCTGGGGACGGAACGACAACCGCCACGGTTCTTGCCGAAGCAATCTACCGCGAAGGGCTCAAAAACGTCACCGCAGGTGCAAACCCAACCTCGCTCCAGCGCGGAATCCAGAAGGCCGTCGAGGCTATCGTTGCCGAACTCGGCAAGATCTCGAAGAAGGTCAAGGACCGTACGGAGATCGCTCAGGTTGCCACCGTCTCGGCTAACTGGGACTCGGCCATCGGCAATATCATCGCTGACGCGATGGATAAGGTCGGCAAGGACGGAACCATCACCGTAGAAGAAGCCAAGTCCATCGAGACAACGCTCGACGTGGTGGAAGGAATGCAGTTCGACAAGGGCTACATCTCCCCTTACTTCGTCACCAACTCCGAGAGCATGGAGGCAATCCTTGATTCCGCCTACATTCTCCTCCACGAGAAGAAGATCACGAACCTGAAGGACATCCTTCCCGTACTCGAAAAAGTTGCCAAAACCGGCAAGCCTCTCTTGATCATCTCCGAAGACGTCGAAGGCGAAGCCCTCGCAACTCTCGTTGTGAATAAGCTCCGTGGTACTTTGCAGATCGCAGCTGTTAAAGCCCCTGGCTTTGGCGACCGCCGCAAAGCAATGCTCGAAGATATCGCCATCCTCACCGGTGGACGTCTCATCACCGAAGACCTCGGCATCAAGCTTGAGAATCTCACGCTTGAAGATCTCGGCCGCGCTAAGCGGATCACCATCGACAAGGAAAACACCACCATCGTCGAAGGGTCCGGAAAACAGGCAGAAATCCAGGGCCGCGTGTCCCAGATCCGCCATCAGATCGCTGAAACAACCTCTGACTACGATCGTGAGAAGCTCCAAGAGCGCCTCGCGAAGCTCGCAGGTGGTGTGGCTGTGATCAACGTCGGCGCCGCAACCGAAACCGAGATGAAGGAAAAGAAGGCCCGTGTCGAAGACGCTTTGCACGCAACCCGTGCGGCCGTTGAAGAAGGGATCGTCCCAGGAGGCGGCGTGGCACTTATCCGCGCCCAGAAGGCTCTCGATAAACTCTCCCTCGAAGGAGACGAAAAAATCGGCGCCGCAATCGTTAGCCGCGCTATCGAAGCTCCTCTGCGCCAACTCGCAGACAATGCCGGGCTCGAAGGCGCTCTCGTTGTTAGCGAAGCAAAGCGCCGTAAGGGCAACGAAGGTCTGAACATCGCAACGGGCGAATGGGTCGACCTCGTGAAGGCCGGTGTAGTTGACCCGACGAAAGTCACCCGCAGCGCTCTTCAGCATGCATCCTCAATCTCCGGTCTGCTCCTCACCACGGAAGCCGTGGTGACCGAGATGCCTGAGAAGAAGGCTCCTGCAGCTGATCCGCACCACGACCATGGTGGCGGAATGGGCTACTAAGCCGTCGAAGCTTTTATAGCTTCCAATTGCACGAAGCCGCCGGATTCCTAAAGGGGTCCGGCGGCTTTCTTTTGTCCAACTCCTTCCCTTCAAATCTTAAGACTCCTTCCGCCCACAATATTTTGCTCTGCAGCAGCAACATTTCTCTTTCTGTGGTGTTTCTCCACGAACACCGCCATGCGTCCGATACAACCCCAGACCCGACACGCTCTCCCTGCGTCTTTTTGTTCCCTTGCCACCGCCCTCGTCTTATTCGCCTCCATCGACATCCTTCCACCCATGGCCTCAGCGTCAGAGGCTGGGGATCCCAAGTCGCTAGCGGCTAAAATCTTTCAAGAAACCGGATTTACTGGCGGGTTCGCAGTCCATGTCGGCTGCTCCGAAGGAACACTCACTGCAGCACTTCGAAAAAACAGAGGAACTCAAGTTCAAGGCCTCGATCGGGATCCCTCAAAGATCGCTGCAGGCCGCGAGCGCCTTCTCAAAGAGAAAATCTACGGAGAAGTTGCCTTGGAAAATTGGAAGGGCGAGCTGCTTCCCTACATCGACAATCTGGTCAACTTACTCGTTGTCGAGGACGCTGACGCCGTAGGGTCTTCCGAAATCCAACGTGTTCTCGTTCCAAACGGCGTTGCCTACGTCAAAAAAGACGGCCAATGGCAAAAGATTGCGAAACGCCGCCCAGCAGAAATGGACGAGTGGACTCACTACTTTTACAGCGCCAAAGGGAATCCGACATCGCACGACACCCTCGTCGCACCACCTGAACGCCTTCAGTGGGTCGGTAACCCCCGCTGGTCCCGCCACCATGACAGAATTTCAAGCCTCAGCGCACAGGTCTCCTCAGGCGGCCGGATGTTCTACATCATGGATGAAGGCTCCCGCATTTCCGCGTTGCTTCCGTCTCACTGGCTGCTCACTGCTCGCGATGCCTTCAATGGAACCATCCTCTGGAAAAAACCCATCGAACACTGGCAACCGCATCTATGGCCCCTTAAATCCGGCCCGACCCAACTCACACGCCGATTGGTCGGCGATGGAGACCGACTTTTTGTAACCCTCGGGATTGATGCTCCCGTGACCTGCCTCAATGGGGCCACAGGAGAGACCATCCGTGTTTACGAAGGCACCAAAGGGACTGAGGAAGTTTTGCACGTCGACGGCGTCCTTTTCCTCTTGGTCAATACGCGCCCATGGGCTTTAGAAGACTTTGCTCCAAAGCTGAACACGGGCGATCAAAAGCGCGTCGAGACCGAGTTCAACTGGGATGAACAACCGCGACAATTGCAGGCGGTCGATGCCTCCACGGGGCGGTTGCTTTGGAAAAAGGAAGGCAAGTACGCGCCCATCACGCTCGCTTCCGACGGTAAACGGATCGTTTTTCATGACGGAGAGAAACTGGTTTGTCTCGATGCAAAGACCGGCGCGCAAACGTGGAGTGACACAGCCACCAAACGGAAACTTTTTGAGTACAATTACGGTCCCCGCATTGTCCTCGAGGGAGACGTTGTTCTTTACGCCGGCGGCGACGGTGCCATGAAGGGCCTCGACGCAAACACCGGAAAAGAACTCTGGAAAGCGCCGCACAACAAATCCGGCTACCGTTCGCCAGAGGATCTCATTGTGGCGGGAGGCCTCGTTTGGAATGCACCAACCACTTCGGGGAACATGTCCGGCGAATTCATCGGTCGTGACCCGCTCACAGGGGAAGCAAAAAGCCAGTTCCAACCCGACGTAGACACCTATTGGTTCCATCACCGCTGCTACATCGCGAAGGCCACCGACCGATTCATTCTGCCTTCTCGGACAGGAATTGAATTCGTGGATATCAAAGCCAAGCACTGGGACATCAATCACTGGGTCCGCGGCGCCTGCCTTTACGGATCCATGCCCTCCAACGGTCTCCTCTACGCCGGACCTCACAATTGCGCGTGCTATCCGGAAGCGAAACTAGACGGCATTAATGCACTCGCTCCCGCCGCCCCAACTCCTCATCCACTTCCGCCGGCAGAAAACGACAGGCTCCTCAAAGGACCGGCCTACGGTCACGTCGATTCCAAGACAGACGACCCCCTCGACTGGCCAACCTACCGCCATGACGCCACTCGTAGCGGTCACACCGATCAGAAAATGCTCGATGATCTCGGCAAAGCTTGGGAAATCCCAATTGAGGGGCGTCTCAGTGCGCTCACCATCGCCGACTCTAAAGTGTTCGTCTCGCAGATCGATGCACACACCTTGTATGCGCTGGACAGGCTCTCCGGAAAACCTCTTTGGCATTTCATCGCCGGTGGCCGCATAGACTCACCGCCCACTTTTTGGAAAGGTAACGTCTTGTTTGGCTGCAAGGACGGCAGCGTCTATTCCCTCCGCTCCTCCGACGGCGCTTTGGCTTGGCGCTACTCCCCCTCCACTCAGCGCAACCACATGGCCCACGAGCAACTCGAAAGCGTTTGGCCGGTGCACGGAAGCGTGCTGGTTGAAAATGACACCGTCAGCTTCGTTGCCGGCCGTTCCATCTTTCTTGATGGGGGCCTTCGCTTCTTCCGACTCAACGCTGCCACCGGAAAAACAATCGCCGAAGCGGCTTATGACGAAAAGGATCCAGATACGGGGCGGGATATTCAGGAGCGAATCAAAACTCTCCAGATGCCTGTGGGTCTAAACGACATTCTTTCTAGCGATGGGAAGTGGACTTATCTTCGCACCCAGAAAATTGGCCCTGACGGAAAGCGCGTCGAGGTTGGCCCAGTCTCAGGAAATGCGCCGGAACAAGGCGCTGCTCAAAAAGGAGAAGGATCCCATTTGTTCGCACCCATGGGTTTTCTGGACGACTCTTGGTTTCATCGGAGTTACTGGGTGTACGGCAAAAACTTCGCCGGAGGTCACAACGGCTATTACCAAGCGGGTAAATACGCGCCTGCAGGGCGAATCTTGGTCTTTAATGATAGCAAGGTTTTCGGCTATGGCCGCGAACCTCAGTACTATAAGTGGACCACCACTATGGAGCATCAGCTATTCTCGGCGAGCCGGACGCCTCCCGAAGAGACTCCCTCAGAAGAGAAAAATGAGGGCGGAAATAAGAAAGCCGCGAAAGGGGCCGCCCAGCAAGGTACCGGACTACCAGGCGTTCGTTTTCCTGATTCACAGAAGCTCGATCCGAGTAACAAACCCATCACCATCGAAACTTGGATTCTAGCAGACGGACGCGAGGGCGTCATTCTTGCCCACGGTGGCCCCCAAAACGGCTACGCGCTGACACTGCAGGAAGGAGAAGCGACCTTCCATGTGCGCTCCAACAAAACGCTCTCAACTGCCTCTTCAAAGGTCCCTGTGAGCGAAGGCTGGCATCATCTGGCTGCAGTCCTCGACACCGATAAATCGATGCGAATTTATGTTGATGGCCGCCAGGAAGGCGAAGCCATCGCCTCCGCGCTTATTCCTGACCGCCCCAAGCAGGCGCTCGAAATCGGACAGGATTCTGGGGGATCAGTCGGCAATTATCCAGATACGTTTGGATTCGCAGGCTTAATCGATGAGTTGGCTCTATACTACCGCGCTCTGACGCCTGCGGAAATCCGTGAGCGTTCCACCGAAGCAAACGCTCGAACGGCCAAGCAGGCTGTCTTGGCGTGCTCCTTCGATAAGGGAGATGCGCGTGACGAATCAGGCAACGGAATTCATGGAGTCGTTTCCGGACTGGATGCCGGGAAGGGAAAAAACAGCGGAGCCCTCTGGTTCCACAAGTCCCTTTCCAAGGGACAAGGCGGGAAACCCGGCGAGAAGAAACTCGGCAAGAAAGACACTGGAACATTCGTGCAGTTTGACTGGACTCGCTATGTCCCCGTGGTGACTCGTGCGATGGCGATGTCTGGAAACAATGTCTTCGTCGCCGGGCCGCCCAACTTCATTAACGAGGAATATGCCTTCGAGCGCCTCACCCAAAAAGATACTGCCATTCAAGAAGAGCTGGCTAATCAGGATGCCTCGCTCAACGGAGAGCGCGGCGGCACCATGTACATGGTCAACACCGAGACCGGAGAAGTTGCGGGTGACTTCAAACTGGATCGCCCGCCTGTTTGGGACGGCATGTCCATCGCTCATGGATGCATCTTTGTCGCTACAACGGACGGACGAGTCCAATGCTACGGGCGCAAACCATGAGATGCGTTCCTGCCATTGTCGCCTCTGCAGGCGCATTTCTGATCTCGGGCGTCATAGCTGCACAATGCTGTTCAGTGCCGGTCTTTCGGTACGCGCTAGACCACTGGCCCGCGGATTCCTTCCGCCTCGAAGTTCCGGTTGAAATCTACCAAGACGACGCATTGGCTCCAGCGCTCCGTAATCTGGGACAAAATGCAGCACCAAATCTTGAAGCCTCTCGGTCACGCGACACAGCTTCAACGGCCCGTCTTCTCACCCCTCCAAAGCGACACTCCGAAGGCCTTCTCCTTTGGAACGGGAAACTCGATTCCCACGTCTACAACGAGCTCACAAATTCACCTGCCAGACAAGAACTCGCAAAGCGCCTCCTCGAAGGCTGTTCGATGGTTTGGGTCATTGTTGAATGCGGCAAATCCGAGGCGGACAATGCCACTGTTTCGCTGGTTGAAAAGCGACTCCGTTTTCTAGAGCAGGTTTGTGAAATAGCCCCAATGGATCCCTCGGATCCCAGTAACAAACTTGGCCCCGGACCAAAACTAGAAATCAAACTCTCAGCGATTCGAATCACCCGAGATTCCCCTGAGGAACGACTCTTTATTACCATGCTTGCGGGTCCATCCGGACTTTCCGCGCTTCCCGATGACAAGCCTTTTGTCGCCGCTGTGTTTGGTCGCGGCCGCGTCCTCGGCGTTTGGTCTGATCCCGATGAATCAACCATTGAAGAGGCTTCCCGCTTCCTGATGGGCGCGTGTTCTTGTCAGGTCAAAAATCAAAATCCTGGATGGGATCTTCTCATGCCAGTGGACTGGGATTCAGCCCTCAGGAAAGCCGATGAGCTCCGCCTTGCATCACTCTCAAAGCAAAATGAGGGAAGTTCTGCGTCAAAGCCGATTGAGCCTGAGACCGTCGTAATCACTCCACAGTCAACCGCGCCGCAAGGGACAAACTCCCTCACAGCCAGATCACCGATCCTGTTGCTACCCGTCGTTTCCATAGTCGCACTCATGTTCGTGCTCAGTGTCAGGCGCCGTAAACCATGAGACACATCCTCCTTCTCAGCCTCCTGCTCCTTGTGGCGGGCGCTCTCTTGATTCGTCGCCCATCCGACCTCTCATCGTCCAATAAAAAAGCCCCTTTGGTGGTGTATTGTGCAGCTGGGTTGAAGAAACCAGTCGAATCTCTCGCCGCTGAGTACACGAAGGAAACCGGCGTCGAAGTACAAATCCAGTATGGGGGCACTGCCACGCTCCTGAGCTCCATCCGAACAGTCCGCTCAGGGGATGTGTTCATCGCAGCGGATACCCTAGGAATTGAAGACGGCCGAAAGTATCAACTGCTTTCCGAGGTTATTCCCATCATCCGCCAACGGCCCGTACTCGCCGTTCCAAAGGGGAATCCAAAGAATTTAAGGACGCTCGAGGATTTGAAACAAAACAACATCCGCTTTGCCCTCACTAATCCCGAGTCTGCCGCCATTGGCCGAGTCACTCGCCTCGTGCTTGGGGAGGCTTACGAGCCTCTTTCCAAATGCGCCGCTGTGACAAAACCAACCGTGACAGACATTGCGACAGACCTCCAACTTGGAACCATAGATGCCGCAATTGTTTGGGACTCGACCGTAGCCCAGTTTGCTCAACTGGAATCCGTGTTTCTCCCAGTCCTCTCTGAAAAGGACGAAGAGGCGTCTGCGGCCATTCTTGCATCCACCAAACAGTCTCCCGAAGCGCTCCGATTCTCGCGCTACCTAGCGGCTCCAGAACGCGGAGGCAACGTCTTCTCAAGCATGGGCTTTCCTCCAATCAAAGGCGACAAGTGGATCTCCACTCAGGAAATGATTCTTTACAGTGGGGGCGTGAATCGCCCTGCCGTAGAACAATTACTTCGCGAATTCTCAGACCGCGAAGGGGCCAAGGTGACGACGATTTTTAACGGGTGCGGCGTGCTTTGCGCCTCCATGAAAACCATGGGGGACTCTGCAAATCCAAAATTCCCCGACGCATACTATGCTTGCGATCTCTGTTTTATTCCTCCACTCGCGAAGCAGTTTCCTCAAGCGTGGGTACTCACCGAAACAGAAATCGGAATCGTCGTTAAAAAGGGGAACCCAAAAAACATTCGATCCCTTCAAGACCTTTCTAAACAGGGCCTCCGCGTAGGGCTATGCAATGCGGAACAAAGCACTCTCGGATTTATGACACGAGGCATGCTCAAAAGTCTCAACCTCACAGAGGCGCTCACTCCGAATGTTGCGGTTCAAGTTCCTACCGCCGATTTTCTCATCAACCAAATGCGCGCGGGCGCCTTGGACGCCGCGGTCGTCTACCGTGTCAACGCCGCCCAACAATCTGAGCACCTTGATTTCCTTCCGATTCCGCATCCCGGAGCAAAAGCGTCGCAACCCTTTAGCATCAGGCCGGACTCTCCAAATGCACAGTTAGCCGGCCGTTTACTCGAATTTTTCAAAGCCCATCGCGACCGCTTCGAGTCTGCAGGATTCCTTTGGAAGGGAGAGGAGGCTCCCGTAAACAGCGCGAAGATTGAAATTCCAGCATGGTTGCGCCCTAATCAAGTCAACCAACCATGAGCGGCGATCGTCCCCTCAAAACCCAACTTTCTCACCCACCGCGCCGTTGTCCGGATCCATTTTGGATTGTCCTCGGCGCGATCACAGCGGCCTACCTTCTCTTCCTTACAGCTCTCCTGGGCGCCACCGCTCTTCACAGCTCGCCCTCGGATCTCATTCGCGCACTCGGCACCAAAGAAATCCGCTACGCCTTTGGTTTGAGTCTTTTGAGTTGCACGATCTCTGCGCTGCTTTCATTGCTGCTCGCGGTCCCAGTTGGGTATCTCCTTTCACGCGGCTCTTTTCGGGGGAAGGCGTGGCTTGACGCTGCACTTGATGTGCCAATTGTACTTCCCCCAATGGTCGTGGGACTTTGCCTGTTGATTCTTTTCCAAACCTCCTTTGGGAAGTTAGTCGAGCACATCATTCCGTTCACCTACACCATCGCCGGCGTGGTCCTTGCACAATGGATCATTGGAGCAGCCTTTGCTGTCAGAACCATGCGTGGAACTTTTGATCATCTCTCCCCTCGCCCCGAACAAGTCGCCATGACACTTGGCTGTTCGCGAGCGACCGCTGTTTGGCGCGTCACACTGCCAGCGGCCAGAAGAGGAATGTTTGCCGCAGCAAGCATTGCATGGGCACGAAGCCTCGGGGAATTTGGGCCAATCTTGGTTTTTGCAGGTGCAACCCGCATGAAAACTGAAGTTCTACCCACCAGTGTCTGGCTCGAATTGAGCGTCGGAAATTTGGAGGCCGCCATCGCAGTGAGCTTGGTCATGGTCGGCCTCGCAATCCTCGTCCTGACAGGCGTTCGCGTCACCGGAGAACGCGTATGATTCGTTTGGAAAACATCCACTTTCAAACCGGAGACTTTGCCTTTTCGGACCTTAACTTGTGTGTACCAACCGGCGCCTATGGAATCCTAATGGGAAAAACCGGCGGCGGAAAAACAACCCTGCTGGAACTCGTTTGCGGTCTTCGACAACCGCACTCTGGACGCATCTGGATCGGAGACAAAGATGTCACCTTTCTACCACCCGGAAACCGAGGGCTCGGATATGTGCCCCAAGATGGCGCGCTTTTTCCAACGCTCACCGTGCGTAAGCAACTCGGTTTCGCGCTCAGCATCCGCAAGCGCCCAGCTTCTGAGATCGAAGCGCGGGTGACCGAACTCGCTACGGCGATCGGAATCACATCTCTTCTCAATCGTTTGCCAGAGGGTCTTTCCGGGGGCGAGAAACAACGCGTAGCGCTCGGACGTGCACTAGCTGCAAACCCAGCCGTGCTCCTTCTCGACGAGCCCCTTTCTGCTTTGGATGAGGAGACTCGCGACGAATTAATGCCCCTTCTTAAAAGGATTCAACGCAAGGCCGGCGTCACCGTTTTACACGTCACGCATCACCGGCTTGAAGCCGAACACCTAGCCGATGCCATTTTCCATCTCGAAAACAACCGAATCGCCGAGGCTCCTAATCATGGATAATCCTCGACGGCTTCCACCACTCACATCGGAGGAACAGGAGATCTATTCGTGGCAGATGGATATTTCAGGCTTTGGCGAGGTCGCCCAACAAAAATTGAAGGCCGCTACGGTCTTTATATCTCGGGTTGGCGGAGTCGGCGGCCTAGTCGCCCAACAACTAGCCGCCGCAGGCGTGGGACGACTGATTCTGGCAACCGGCGGATCACTTCGCCCGTCTGACTTAAACCGACAACTTCTCCAGTCACACGCGAAGATTGGTCAGCCTCGCATCGATAATTTAGTAGAAAAACTACACTCTCTAAATCCGCGCATTGAGATCATCGGGCATGCCGAGAATGTATCCGATTCAAACGCGCTGCAGTTGATTTCGAACGCAGATGTCATCGTCGATGCAGCACCGCTCTTCGAAGAGCGCTTCGCGATTAACCTAGCCGCTGTGAGCCTAGGAAAGCCGATGGTGGAGTGCGCGATGTACGCGCTTGAGGCGACCATCACGACATTTATTCCGGGCCTCACCGGTTGCTTGGCATGCCTTTATCCAGAGACCCCGCCGACTTGGACTCGTCGGTTCCCAGTTCTCGGTGCAGTCTCCGGAACAGTCGCCTGTCTCGGTGCAGTGGAGGCAGTCAAGTTGCTGACATCCCTTGGAACAAATCTCTCGGGGACACTCCTAAAAATGGATCTAGGGACGATGGAATTTCGGCGTTTGCGTATCCAGCGAGACCCTCACTGCCCTGTGTGCAAAGCATGCTGAAAGGGCGAGGCACTTGTATGCGTTAACTCAAAACCCATGAGACCGCCGAGGTAAGGGTCGCCGAATTCGTTTCCATGAAATGGCTTTCCTCCTTCCAACGAATCTCTCAATTCGTACGCAACCGCCATCTCATCTCGAGCTTCCTCGAGAATCAGGAACTTTTTCACGAGAGTGAAGAAGAGTCTCTTTGGGGCAGCGTAACCGACAGAGAAGAGGAGGCCCTGAAGCGTTTAGTCCAAAGGGCCGCTCTGCATCCGGGACCCATCATCGAGATTGGAACGCTCTTTGGCCTCACCACACAGCTGATCGCCTCCGCGAAAGAGCCCACTCGAAAACTGATTACTGTCGATAATTACAGCTGGAACCCTTTTGCGCTTTCGCCAAAGCATCACCTCAAATTCACCCACCGGGCCCTGCGGACATGCAAACATCTATGCAACGTGGAGATCTTTGATGGAGACAATGTGACGTTCTACAGCCAGTACCAAGGCGAGCGACCTTCCATGATTTTCATCGACGCTCAGCACACTTATGAAGGCGTGAGCATAGACCTGAATTGGGCGGTTGAACGGAACATTCCTGTGATCTGCGGACACGACTACAGTCTTCGTTGGCCAGGGGTCATGCGCGCGGTAGATGAGTGCTTCACCGGAAAAATCCGTCTGTACGAAAGCCTGTGGAGCCACTTCGAGCCTTCAGATACTCGCGCGGAGCGGCATGAAGTTGCAGAAGCCTTCACCTCACACCCCGCCTAGAATTTAAAGCCGAGAATACTTGCGCTAGGGTTTCTGCGGCGCGACGCCCCCAGCCTTCACGCTGAAGTCGTCATAGTGCACGTCCACTTGGTTGGTGGTCAGACTCACTAGGGATTTTGTCGAATGCGAAATTCCTTCCGATCGAAAACTGCCAACCACTTTTCCATCGAGGCTCACTTCGACCTCATCGTTTTTTGTCCGAGCTACAAACGTGTGCCAGTCGTTCAAGGTCAACGCCGCCGCAACCTTCTTCGTTTTGGTCTCCATTAGCTTTTTCTCTTCAGCAGAAAGTCCCTCCGGCGACTTCCTCTTTTCATAAATCGCGTTCTGAAAATTACCGGTTTTGGCATCCGCCATTTGCACGCCGGCAGGACTGACAGACACGCTGCAAATGTGCCCAGCATGCGAGCCCTTATAATCTTTGTCGTCGAACCAGAGATTGAAGCTCTTTGCCTTCTCACTCACAAAACGGAATCTGACCGAAACCTCCAAATCACGTTCCCCATCAAACCGGATATTATCCACTGCCGAATGGTCTGAATTCTCGGGCGTGATACCGACAAGCAGTCCATCCTTCACAACACTCCCGCTTTTATAGTGCCCCCAGCGCGGCCCAAATTTGTCTCCGGAGAAATCATCGGAGAAAATGGGACGATTGTAGTAACCCTCAGCAGAATCTGCGGCAAAGACGCTAGAAACACTCAAGGCGAACACTGTTACGACGTGGAGTTGGAGGAAACGCATCCCGACACCCTAGCTACTCCGTTGGTCTCTATCGACCAAAATGCCGCGCCTGCGTAGGCGAAAGGCAGGCTCGCGTGTCCTAAAAAACCCCTCTATCAAACTGTCTTCGAATCGCGAGACAGGAACCGATCCGCAACCAGTTCGAAATACCACCGGCCATGAAGTTCACCACCCCAATCTTTTCAATAACCCTCACGCTGATCGGCACAATGATCGTCGCAGCGCAGCCGGAATCACCAAAAGCGAACCACCGCGAAGGCGCCGTCCGTTGGCCGGGTAAGCAACCCGACGGGTCCGTTCTGCTCCCAAACATGTGGTCGTTGCAACCCGCTGGAGTACAAATCCCAGTGGCCGACTTTCCCGTCAATATTGCCATTCATCCCGACGGTAAGTTCGCGGCGATTCTTCACGCCGGCCATTCGGCCCACGAAATTCATATTCTCGACATCGCAACGGCTCGCGTGGTGCATGAGCAGAAAATTGATGAAACCTTTTACGGGTTGGAGTTCAGCACCAATGGCCGACGTCTCTACGCCAGCGGTTCGAGCACCGAAACCGTGCGTTGCTTTCATTTCGACAAGGCTAACGGCTCATTAGGAACGCAGGAGCTTATTCCGTTGCAGGATCCGAAAGAGCGCGGAATTCCTGCGGGCCTCGCTTTGTCCTCTGACTCCACATCTCTCTATG
>CANFNA010000040.1 GCA_947448395.1 Chthoniobacteraceae bacterium | reverse complement strand
GACCTCCATCCATTTTCAACCGCTTGGCATTGCCCTCATTGCGACCTCGATCTGCCGGACCCTGCGGTCGGACGTTTCTCGTTCAACCACCCTCTGGGCGCCTGCAAAACCTGCCGCGGATTTGGCAGAACAATCACGCTCGACTTGATGCGAGCCATTCCGGATCCCTCACTCACCCTCGAAGGCGGCGCAATCAAACCGTTCCAGACTGAGAGCGGGGAAGAGTGTCAGGCCGACCTCATGAAGGCGGCCAAGAAACACGGCATCCCTACTCGCACCCCATTCGCAAAACTCACCGACGCCCATAAGCATTGGGTGCTGCGCGGAGAAGACGAATCTGCCGCAGGTGAGGATCTGTGGCGCGACGGTCGCTGGTATGGTGTGCGAGGCTTCTTTGCCTGGCTCGAATCCAAAAGCTACAAAATGCACGTCCGCGTGCTCCTGAGTCGGTACCGCTCCTACACGGTCTGTCCAGAATGCCAGGGAGGACGGTTCGCCCCAGAATCTCTCGTCTTCCGCTGGAACAATCGACGACTTCCCGAACTCATGCGCATGCCAGTCTCGGAACTCCATGAGTTAGTCAAATCCCAACGCCCGCTCTCCCGTAAACAACCCTCCACGGATCTTCTGTTGTCCGAGGTCGAATCAAGACTTGGTTACTTGATCGAAGTGGGTCTCGGCTATCTCACCTTAGACCGCCCAACCCGCTCCCTGAGTGGAGGAGAAACCGCTCGCGTCAACTTGACCACCTGTCTGGGAACCTCACTCGTTGGAACCCTCTTCGTCCTCGATGAACCCAGTATCGGACTCCATCCCCGCGATACAGGCCGCCTCATTCAGGTCATGCAACACTTGCGCGACTCCGGCAATACGTTGGTCATCGTCGAGCACGAGGAAATGGTCATTCGTGCCGCCGACCATCTCGTTGAAATCGGTCCAGGAAGGGGAGAGTTAGGCGGGAATCTCGTCTATTCCGGAGCCATTCAACCGATATTGCAGGGCAAACACAAAACCCTCACAGGCGATTACCTCTCCGGCGCGCGCTCCATTCCAAAACCCAAATCAAGACGGACGCCGCACAGCTGGATTCGGGTCGCTGGGGCTTCGGAAAACAATCTCCAAAACGTGGACGTAAACTTTCCCACCGGCGTCCTGAGCTGCGTCACAGGCGTTTCTGGTTCTGGGAAAAGCACCTTGGTTCACCAGGTCCTCTATCGCCATCTCGCCGCCTTGCAGGGAATGGAACTCGAAGAGACCCCTGGCACTTGTCGCTCTGTGCTCTGCGATAAACCCATCGGTCCAGTCATGCTCGTGGACCAATCCCCACTTTCTCGGACCCCGCGGTCCAGCCCAGCTCTTTATCTGGGCGTTTTTGATGGAATCCGGGACTTATTCTCAAAGGTGCCCGAGGCGAAGGCCGCTGGAATGACCTCCAGCACTTTCTCCTTTAACACCGGCGATGGTCGCTGCACTCGCTGCGGGGGCAGCGGCTTTGAAAAAGTAGAAATGCAATTCCTGAGCGATGTGTTCGTTCGCTGTCCCGAATGTGAAGGACATCGGTATCAACCCTTCGTTCGCAAGATTCGCCTCCAGGGACTTTCTATCGATCAAGTCCTCCAGCTCACCGTCCTCCAAGGCGCCGCCTTCCTCGAAGCCCTAGACCGTCCCGATTTGGCACAACCATTGCGCGCTCTGGAAGAAGTGGGCCTCGGCTACCTTCGCTTGGGCCAGCCTCTCAACGGCCTCTCCGGTGGAGAATCACAGCGCCTTAAATTAGTCGAGAAACTCATTCAAAAGTCGCAACCAAACAGCCTCTTCATTCTCGACGAACCGACCACAGGCCTTCACTTCGACGATATCGTCCTTCTCCTGCAAGCCCTCGAACGTCTCGTGGATATGGGGCACACGGTTCTAGTGATCGAGCATAACCTCGATGTCATTCGCGCCTCCGATTATCTAATCGATCTCGGCCCCGAAGCAGGCACTGGCGGTGGCCAAGTTGTCGCCGTCGGAACTCCTGAGGAGGTTGCCCTTTGCAAGGCATCGCACACCGGACACTTCCTAGCCAAATCGAATCCAAAAACACTTCGTGCAGCTGAACAACCGACCCCTTATCGGGCGCCCTCAAAGTCAATTTCGATCGTTGGAGCCAGACATCATAACCTGAAAAATCTGACGTTAGAGATTCCAAGGGAATCGATGGTCGTCGTGACGGGTCTCAGCGGGTCAGGAAAATCATCCCTCGCTTTCGACGTTCTCTTTGCTGAGGGACAGCGCCGCTTTTTAGACAGCATGTCGCCCTATGCCAGGCAATTTGCGACGCAACTCGAACGCCCCGACGTTGATCGTGTAGGCGGCCTCCCACCGACCGTTGCAATCGAGCAACGCATCACGCGCGGGGGCGGAAAATCAACCGTCGCCACGGTTACCGAAGTCTATCATTTTCTCCGCCTTCTCTTCTCGAAGGTTGGCACTCAACACTGTCCCCATTGCGCCCTGCCCGTGGAAACCCAAAGCCTGTCTGCCGCAGCCGCACGCGCCGATCAACTTAGCAAGGCCGGACCCATCAAGATCCTCGCACCATTAGTCAAAGCGCGAAAAGGGTTTCATACGGAAGTCGCCAGATGGGCCGAACGAAACGGATTTGAAAAGCTCTTGGTCGATGGAAAATGGGTGCGAGTTGAGGGATTCCAAAAGCTGGAACGCTTCACAGAGCATACCATCGAGGTTCTTGTCGCCGAGGTTTCAAAAAACGGCGGGTGCCGCGAACCACTTGAAAAAGCGATGAAGATCGGGAACGGCACTGCCATCGTTCTCGATGGCCGAAACAAGCGTGCAGTATTCAGCTCGGAGCGCAGTTGCCCGAGTTGCGGGCAGTCCTTCGAGGAACTCGACCCTCGTCTATTCTCGTTCAACAGCCCCCACGGCTGGTGCAATGTTTGTCATGGCTTCGGGCATGTTTGGACCCCAAACGTGAATCCTCGGCTCGAGGGCGCCCTCGAAATCGAACTCGATCTCGAACGCCAAAACGAATCCCTCGACGCGGGCGAATCTCAACCCTGCCCAGGATGTAATGGCGCACGCCTCAATCGGAACGCTCTTGCTGTCAGTATCCAAGACGCCTCCATCGACACCGTTGTCTCACGACCTTCCTCAGGAGTTCTGCATTGGCTTCGAAGCCTCCATTTCAAAGGACGCCAAAAAGAGATCGCCACTGACATACTTCCCGAAATCGAACAGCGCCTCCGATTCCTCTCAAAAGTCGGCCTCGACTACCTCGCTCTGAACCGGTCCGCAAAAACACTCTCCGGGGGCGAGTCTCAACGAATCCGTCTGGCCGCTCAATTAGGGTCAAATCTCAGAGGCGTTCTCTACGTATTGGACGAACCGACAATCGGCCTTCATCCCCGAGATAACGATGCTTTGCTCGATACCCTTCAGAGCCTCAAAGCCCGTGGAAACTCGCTAGTGATTGTCGAACACGATGAGGCCACTCTCCTGAGAGCCGACCACATCCTCGATCTTGGACCCGGCGCAGGCCGCCGAGGCGGCCAACTCATTGCTCAGGGCACATTGGAGGATCTCCGCAACTCTCCAACATCAGCCACTGGCTTCTGTCTCCGGGAGCCCATGCATCATCCATCCAGAGGGTCTCGACGCTCTCTCATCGACGTTACGGGATGGATCGAGGTGCGCGGTGCTCGCCTCCATAACCTGCAAAATATTGATGCTCGAATTCCGATCGGCCGACTCACCGTACTCACCGGAATCTCTGGTTCAGGAAAAAGCACGCTCATGCGCGGAGTGCTAAAACCCGCAGTACATCAAGCCTTGGCGCGCCAAAGCCGCACTTCCATCCCAAAAAAGAACCCAAACGCGCCTTATCGGAGCATTCGCGGCACCGACGCATTAGAAGCCGTTTACGAGGTCGACCAATCCCCCATCGGCAAGACCTCACGATCGACTCCGGCAACCTACCTCGGAATTTTTGACACCATCCGCGCCCTCTTTTCTTCCACGCCGCTCGCCAGAATGCGCGGTTATCAAGCAGGGCGGTTCTCATTCAATACCGATGGCGGTCGATGCGAGAGCTGTCTGGGTCAAGGCACGCTCAAGATTGAGATGAGCTTCCTGCCGACAGCGCACATCCCTTGCCCCGATTGCGAGGGCGGTCGATACAACGCTGCGACACTCGAAGTGCAGTACCAAGGCAAGACCATCGCAGAAGTGATGGCACTGCCCATCGAAGATGCCGCCGCCTTCTTCTCTGCCCATGCAGGAATCTCACGAACTCTCCGGTTACTCTGTGAAACGGGCTTGGGTTATCTGAGCCTTGGGCAACCAAGCCAGACCCTCAGCGGAGGCGAGGCGCAGCGTCTTAAACTGGTCAGCGAATTGACACGCGGCATCGGTAAAACCGATCACAATCGCATTCGAAAAGGACGCCACTCGAAGTCGATTCTCTACTGCCTCGAAGAACCTACTATTGGACTTCATCAAGCGGACGTCCGATTGCTCATTGATGTTCTCCATCGTCTGGTCAATGAAGGACACACCGTCGTGGTCATTGAACACCACACATCCGTAATCGCCGAAGCCGATTACCTCATCGAGATAGGTCCCGAAGCAGGCGCTGCCGGAGGCCAACTGATGGCCGAAGGAACGCCAGAACAAGTCTGCTTGAATGCCGAAAGCCGGATTGCCCCTTATCTCAAAGATCTTCTTACAAAACTATCGAGCCGTCCTGAAAACGAAGTTTCCAAGCCTAGAAAGACTCGGAACCGCTCGTCCTAAGAGCGCTCGACGCTGGCCTTCCCGTCCGGCATAACTCCAACGGATTCCATGGCCCCCCAAGTCGAATTGCTTGCCCATTCTCCAGAACGCCGGATTTTGCGCAGCGCTCTGCGAATGAGCGCCCCCTTTGTGATGGTCTGGCTTTGCGCCAACCTCGCATGCCAAAACCAACCGTTGCTTGCTCAATCAAGCCCGCCTGCCGACGCGGAGATCATCGAACGCTATCGATCGGCGATGGACGCATTTGGCAGAGGCGATTTTCCAACGGCCATTTCCGCATTCGAAGACCTTATTTCGAAGGGGGTCGGAGGAACCGCACTCGAAAACGTTCGCTTCTCACTTGCTGCAGCACTTTACAACGCCAAAGACACAAAAAAGGCACTCCAGAAATTCCAGGAATTCGCCAAAAGCTTCCCTCAAAACCCAAAAGCTCAAGATGCGTTGATGGCCGCCGCAAACTGCCAGATAGCCCTTGGCGACAACCGCGGGGCCACCGCCACGCTCACGTCCCTCATCAAAGCCGGTGGCGCGAATAAAGATCGGGCACTGGTCTTACACGCTTCCATCCTGAGATCTGCCGGGAAAATTGATGAGGCGGCCTCACTCATCAAACCGATCATCAGCGCTGGAATACGAGCACCGGAAACAGTGCGAGCCGCCATGCTGCTCGCATCCATCGAGACCTCCAAAGGAAACCGAGATGGAGCCCTCCAAATTGCGACTCTGCTCCACGGCCGCGCGGACCTCATCGAAAATCCCTCAGAATTGAACGCACTCGCCTATGAGATCGGAGACGTCTTTTTGAAGGAAAAAGACTATCCCCGTGCACTTCAATCCTACGCTCTCATTTGGACACGCGAAGAGATGATCGCACTCCAACAAAGCCGAGGGCTCGGACTTGCCAAACGAATCGAAAGCAACATCGCTCTCGCTAAAGCCGAGCCGACGCGAGTGGCCGAAATTATCGACACCAACAATGCTCTTCGAAATGGCTTTGAGTCCGTTAAAGCCGCCATCGCTGACCTAGAAAAATCTCCAAAATCTCTCGTTCCTCTCAGGCTGCGACAAGCGCGCTGCTATCAGGAAAGCGGACGCCACTGGGAGGCGGTACTCCTTCTCGAATCTGCTCTGGACAGCGACGAAAAAGAGGGACTCGAAGATCTGCTTTTCAGTCTGGGATCTTCACACGCCGAAATCGGCAACAGCGAAGAATCGTTAACCGCATTAAACCGCCTACTTAGGGATTTCCCCGCAGGCAAAACATCCGATTCTGCGCTTTACCTTCAAGGCATCCTACTCCTTCAGAAGGAACGCTACGAGGATGCATCCGCTGCCTTTCTCCGACTCCTGAAAAGCTCCCCGAAATCTCCGATTGCCGACCAAGCGCAATTCCTTCTCGCAAACGCCTACTTCGCCCTCGCTCAGTTTTCCAAAGCAATCGAACACTATTACCAATACGAAAAAAACTATCCCAAAGGGGATCATATCGAGGAATCTGGGTACCGGATCAGCCTCTGTCATCTTTCGCTCGGGGATTACGCCAAGGCACTCGAGGGCTTCGAGTCATATACGAAGAAACATCCAAATGGGAACTTCGCCGGTGATGCGTCGTACCGCATTGCGGCCTGTTATTTCGCCGCCAAACAGTACGAGACGGTGGTGGAATTATGCGACCGCTGGGAAACAGCCTTCGGACTGCCCTCACTACGTGGCGAGGTGTTCGCACTGAAAGGAGATGCCTTGGCGGCTAATGAAAAGCGCGTGGACGCAACGCTCGCTTATCGCCAAGCCGTCGAGCAGGGTTCCACGGACGAGATTGTTCAGTACGCCCTTTTCGAAGCTAATAAACAACTTCAACGCCTTGGACGTTGGGAGCAGAGCGCCGAGATGTTCACCTCATTCATCGCAAGCCGTCCCGACCATCCTGCAGTTGTTGGCGCCACCTTTTGGCTCACCAAAGCAATGAGCAAGCAGGGCAAGACTGAGGAAGCCAAGCGCTACCTATCCGACCAAATCTTAAAGTATCTCGCCGATCAAAATCGCGATGCCGTAGAGCAACTGCTCTCTCAACTCGCTCAACTTTGTTCCAAACGACCCTCCTTCCCCCCCTCCTCCACAAGCGCACCCAAGACCATCGAATCCCAAACCCAAGCGCCGTATGACGCGGCTGGCGAGATGTCACGGTTCTTGGATTCCAATTCGCTACCCGACACGCCTCTGGTTCGAGCGAGGATTGCCTTCGCTCGGTCAGAGCTCGCAAGGCTCACGAAACACCCCGACGAGGCGGATAAAATCATCGATTCCTTGTGCGATAATGAAGACGCGACCGGACTCAGTGCATCTCTCTTGGCTCACTGCGGAGATCGTCTGCTGGAACGCGGGAATTTAGAAAAAGCAACGCGCTTCTATCGCGAACTCATGAAGGCGTTCCCTAAATCAGAGTTATTGGATTACGCCTACAACGGTCTTGGTCAAATCGCCCTTCGAGAAGGCAAGCTAGGCGAAGCCATTCGCCTGTTTGAGGATGCTATCGACAAGGCGGGGGCCTCAACGAAACTCAAGGATGTCACCCTTGGAAAAGGCCGCGCCTTAATGATGATGGGCAAACTCGACGAAGCCAGACCCATCTTTGAGCAGGTGGCATCCACCCGCGAATGGCGCGGCGATAGCACCGCCGAGGCCGTCTTTTTTATTGGTGAGGTTCTGTTCCAGAAAAACGATTACTCCGCCGCCGTGCAGTACTTTCAACGCGTGTTCGTGGCCTACCAACGATACCTCCCAACTGTGGCGAAAGCCTACCTTAGGGCTGCCGATTGTTTTGAACAATTGGGGTCCCCCGAGAAGGCTCAGGCACACCTCAGAGAACTGCTGCGGAAAGACAAAAAGTTTTCTCAATTCCCAGAATCAGAAATCGCGAGAAAACGTCTGAACCTTTCAGAAGCTCGATGAAAATGCCCCTTCTAAGAATCGTGTGCCTCTGCCTACTCCTCGACTCAGCGAGGGCCGACGATGTTTACCTTAAAGATGGAAAAGTGGTCCACGCATCGAGCCTCCGCCGTGACGGGAACTTTCTATTTGCAAAAACATCCACGGCCGATGGATCAGGTAACGAAACGCTGATCCCAATTGCTCAGATCGACAGAATCTCGTGTATTGAGCCTCCCGCGCTTTTAGAAGCGCGCCAGCACGCCTCACTCGGCAACGCAGACACCGTCCTTCAAAAGACCCAACTGCTTCTGGATCAAAACAAGCCACTGGCTGACATCGCCGGTTCTGCATGGCCAGAAATCGTTCGCCTGAGGATGACAGCCATCGTGGCTTCCCAAAAGACAGAGGCCTTCTTTGAATTACAAAAAAACTGGATTCCAACAGGCGACCCAGATTTGGAAAACGCAGCAAAATGGTTGGGGGCTGCTGCGTCTGGAATCAATCTACGAACGCTCCGCGATGGGCTCAAAGCCGCCAGCGTTCCCGGCGCTTCTTCGTTGTCAGCAGGAATTGCGTGGCTTGAATTTGGCAAAGAAGCGCTCGAAGCCAAGCAGTGGCAAAACGCCATTCGTGCATTTCTATCCGTGGAAGTCTTCTTAAAAAGATATCCTCTTCTTCATCCCACAGCCCTCCTCGGGGCCATTCGCGCTTTCGCCGCAACCAATGCACAGAAGGAGGGATGGACACTCGTCGAAGAACTTCGCTCGCGTTATCCAGAATCCCCTCAAGTCAAGATCGCTTCAGATCTCATGTCTAAAGCGGCCTTGGGATCGGCCCCTCCGGAGAAATGAACGAGCTCGGCACGCATCAAACCACTTCAGAGGCGGCAGCAACACTTCCAACTCCAAAGCCCGCACGCACCTCGAAAAATTCGACCCGACGTGCAAAGCGCGGTATTTGGAATCGATGGAGGAAGGGCAGTGCGCATTTTCTAATCCTGAGCGTCGCATTCCACGCTCTTTTACTTGCCGGCGCGGCTATTTGGGTCGTTCAAACCATCCAGACAAAACGGAAGCTCTCCTTTACCGGCCGTCCTCCGTCCAACGGAACTCGGGGAAGTCAGCTAGAATACCGCGTCCAAACCGCTAAGCGCTCGCAAAGCCTAAGCGCCCCTCCGGCCGCCACTCGCATCACAGCCTCGTCCTCTGCGTCGAAAGTTACGCTCCCCGACGCGCCCTCCTTTAACTCCGCAACGGCGGCCATCCCCAGTCGCATGGCCGGAATTGCTGGAGCTGGTATTTCTTTGAGCACGACGACAAACCGAGGGGCCTTGAGCGCTCTTCCAATGCCTGCCGCGAGTGTGAATGTCTTCGGTTTCCGTGGCGGCGGCGGCGCCGGCCTCATGGGAACCTTCTATGACCTCAAACAAAAAGCCAACAAATCCCCTCAGGGAGAAGCTTCAGCCGCGGTCGATGATCTAAAGTCGTTTGTAAAAAAATGGGATCCCTCCATCCTCGCGAAGTACTATCGAGCGAAGACAGAGCTATCCAGTCAGCGACTCTACATTCCAGAAACTCCCGCAGAAGAAGCGCCCCGCGCATTCGGAGCCGAGAACGACGTCAAAGCCAGCCTCTGGGTCGTTCACTACCGCGGAAAAGTCATTCCTCCCAAGGCAGGAACCTTCCGATTCAGGGGAAAATGCTCCGACTGGCTGACCGTGCGCTTTGATAACAAGAATGTTTACGATGGCGGTTCGAGCTCTGTCTTCGCACTGGACCAGGATGTGAGTGGAGACAAAAGCGTCTTCATCAAGATGGTGCCGACCAAAACCTATGAGATAGAAATTCTCATCGGCAATTATCCAGGCGGGGTTGTTTACGCGAGTTTGTTTCTGGAGGAACAGGGCAAGGCCTACGATAAGGATCCAAATGGAGAGGAGCTATTTCCCCTTTTTCAAATTGGGAAAATGGATCCGCCCAAGATTGGGCCGGATTCAAAACATGCTCCCCCGTTCGCAAAAGAGCCGATGATGTTCCGGATCTCTCGTTAGCCTCTCCCCGCAAAAGAAGCCATAAAACGAAGTTTGATTACTTCTAAACAAATCCATCAGCCTCGTGCGGCTCTCGGTCGGATGGATTCCTTGCTTGAACAGATTTATGAAGCCCACGCCGACGCTTTATATGCGTTTTTGCTGCGCACTGCGCACAAAGCTCCGCGCGATGTTGCCCGCCACTCAACCACACGAACCTTCCGAGGAGCAGTGGACGCATCTCTAAAAAAATCTCCCCACAGAACACGGGTCCGTCGTCTCCGCCACAGCCGCTCGAAAAGACCTCAACGGAGCTGATTGGCTCGAACAGGACTGCGAATACGAAAAAGACGATCTAGACCAATGTCCAGGTAGATGACGTCGCGTTTCGCAGGCGACCACGGGAGTGATAAAGTATCCTGCGGACCCCAACGTTTTACGGACTCGGTCCATGGAGTTTCTTGATGCCAGTTGCTTCTCTGCAATACTGTAGGAAGCTTTTTTAGCCACCCGCCTCCCCTCTTCCATGGATTCCAAGCCTCGCCAGTCCGGCAACCGTCGATCCACCCCCAAACCCACCCAAGTATCATCCGATGAGTTTCGGACAGAAGCTACTGGCGAGCTCGATTCCCGTTTCGATCCACAGCTATGGTTTTTGCCCGTCGTTGTCGCGTTAATCGTGCTCGTCTTGGGTGTGTTTCTGCGCTCGCAGAACTACGCATTCCTTCAATACGACGACAACCAATACATTCAGGAGATCCCTGCGGTCATTGCAGGCCTGACCAAAGAAAGTATCCAATGGGCTTGGACGCACAGCCACGTCGGACAATGGCATCCGCTCACGACGATGTCGTTCATGTTTGACTCCTCTATGGGAGCAATGAAGGACGGACACGGCTTTCATCTCACCAACGTCATCTTACAAGCCCTCGCTTCCGTACTGCTCTTTTTCGCGCTGCGATCTCTCACAGGTTCCTTTTGGCGCAGCGCTATCGCTTCCGCTCTCTTCGCCATTCATCCACTCCGTGCGGAGTCGGTCGCTTGGATTACCGAAAGGAAAGACGTGCTGAGCGGATGTTTCTTGATGGCAAACCTGTGGGCCTACTCCTTCTACGCCCGCAATGACAAGTCTTGGCCGCGCTACTGGATGGTCTGCGTGCTATTCATCCTTGGGCTTCTTTCAAAGCCGATGTTGGTCACCCTGCCCTTCGTTTTCCTACTTCTGGATTTTTGGCCCCTGAAGCGAATCAGCTGGGAAAACGTTCCCGCCAACTCCGAAGAATCGGGGCAATTTCTGCGGACATTCTGGATTCTGGTTCGCGAAAAACTTCCGATCATGCTCCTGGCAATGGCTTCGGCCGTCGGTGCCATTTACGCACAAGGAGAACCTTTTCGACCGATTCCAAAATTACCTCTCTTGGAGCGCTGGTCATACATTCCCTCCTCTTACGCAACCTACCTTTGGCAGTTTTTCTATCCGCTAAATCTTTCGCCCCATTATCCCTACTCGGCCAACGGTTCCCCACTGGAAACTGTCATCTTCTGCTCTCTTTTATTGCTCTTATTGACATGGGGCGCATGGCAATTGCGGAAAGAACACCCATACATCCTCATGGGCTGGCTCTGGTTTCTAGGGACCCTACTACCAGTCATCGGCATCGTGTCCCCCGGAATTCAAATCATTGCAGATCGGTATACTTACCTGACTCAAATCGGGATCGCAGTCGCAGTGGTTTGGACGGTTTCGAAATGGATTAGAGTTGGAACTTTACCTCTCCCAAAACCAATTATTGCAGCACTGACAGGTGGAATCATTCTTGGTCTCGCAGCGATTGCGGCGCGTCAAACTGCCCACTGGGAAAACGATTCCACACTCTGGGAGCACTCGCTGGCCGTTACCAAGGACAACGACTACGCCAGCGAAAAAATGGCCACCACGCTTCAGGCCCAAAATAATCGCGAAAGGGCCGAGCAACTCTACCGGGAAGCCCTGCGGCTCAATCCTCGCCTCGTAGGGTCATTGAACAACCTCAGTATTTTGCTTCGCGCTAAAGGCTCATTTGATGAGGCAGTGGAGCTCCAAAGAAGAGCGGTAAACGAGCATCCGAAATGGGGACTCATGCACCGCAACATGGCCAGTGCCCTTCTCCAGCAAAAGAAAATGGAAGAGGCAAAAATCGAGTATTTGGAAGCGATGCGACTCGATCCAAACGATCTAGAGGCTGAATTCAACTACGCCCTTCTGTTGTCCGATTACGAGGTGAACGCAAAAAATCTAGAGGAAGCGGCGGGCCGTTACCGAAATCTCATAGCCAAGCAGCCAAACTTTGTCGAAGCGCACTTCTGCTACGGCAACTGCATGTACAGACTCAACCGCATGGAAGAGGCCGCGAGCTCCTACGAGCGCACTCTGCAACTCAACCCCAACCATCCGCGCGCGGCCAACAACTTGGCTAGCATCTTCTCCAACCAAGGGAAACATGCGGAGGCGGTGAACCTCTACCAGAGAGCAATCAAGGCCGACTCAACTTACATGGAAGCCGCTCAGAACCTCGCGGAAGCGTTAATCCGTATTGGTAATTACGCTGACTCCATCCAAGTCTGGCGTGAAATTGTGAAGGCAGCTCCCAATCATCTTCAAGCCACGTTCCGACTCTCTTGGCTGCTCGCAACAGCCCCTGATGCAAACATTCGACGCCCTTTTGAAGCACGGGACATTGCACTAAAAGCGATCGAAACCACCGGAGGCAAAGAGGCCGCTTTTTACGATTCCCTCGCAGCGGCCTGCGCTCATCTGGATAAATTTGAAGATGCCAAAGACGCCCTCCGCAAAGCGGCAGAGCTCCTCAAAGACAACCCCGCAAGCCTCGCCGTCATTCAGCAGCGGATGGCACTTTACGAAAGCAACCAACCATTCGTAGACGGCCGCACTCCCCAAAATCCTGTTACCGGCCAAGAAATCCTGCAACCGGCAACTCCCATGGCGCCTGCGAGTCCTGCAGCGCCTCCTGCAGCGCCTTCAAACCCTCCCAGCTCCAGCGCCAACACTCCGAATTCCAATTAGATCAATCTGCGACGCACGGGATATCAGCCCGCATGAACATCCTCATCACCGGAATATGCGGATTCGCCGGGAGCGCTCTGGCCAAGAGTCTCCTGAGACATAGAGAAAACCTCACCCTTCTCGGAATCGATAACCTTTCCAGAGCAGGCTCCGAAACCAACTTGGAACCGCTACGCGCACTGGGATGCAAAATCCAGGTGGCGGATCTGCGATCCCCCGAAACACTGCGGAATTTTCCCAGAATCGACTGGCTTATCGACGCAGCTGCAGAGCCATCCGTCCTCGCCGGAACTGGCCTGAATCCCGCGACTTCGGCTGACTTACTCGACATCAACTTGGTAAGCACCATTCCCATGTTGGAGCTCTGCAAAAAGCATGGCGCCGCATTTACCCTCCTCTCGACCAGCCGCGTTTACGGACTCGAGCCATTGTGCAAAATTCCACTAGAAAATCGCTCAAATGCGTTCACCCCTCTTGCAGGCGCAGGCACTGAAAACTTCTCTATGGGAATCTCGGAGGAGTTTCCGCAAACCCCTCCACTGTCCCTTTACGGGACGTCAAAGCGTTGCGCCGAAATGCTATCTCTAGAGTATGGTGCCGCTTTTGAATTCCCAGTGTGGATCAATCGCTGCGGCGTTTTGGCCGGTGCCGGACAATTCGGAAAAGCCGATCAAGGAATCTTTTCCTACTGGATTCATCGTTGGGCCAAACGCCTGCCGCTGCGTTACATTGGCTTCGGAGGACACGGATTGCAGGTTCGCGATTGCCTCCACCCTGCGGATCTCACCGGACTTCTTCTTCAGCAAGCAGACTCAGGACTTGGATTGGAAAAGCCCCGCATCATCAATTTGAGCGGAGGCATTTCAAGTGCGTGCTCGCTCCGCCAACTCAGCGATTGGTGTTCCGAGCGCTTCGGCGAACACACCGTGATTGCATCTCCCGAGCACCGCCCCTTCGATGTCCCTTGGCTGGTTTTAGATTCAACCCGTGCAAAAAACGCCTGGAACTGGTCGCCAGCCACAAGTCACCATCACCTGTTTGAAAGCATCGCTCAACACGCAGAAGAGAACCCCGATTGGCTCTCTCTTTGTGGAGCGGCCGGATAAAATCCAACAACACGGAAGAAGCCCTACTTTTCTTCCACGGCATCCTTATCCGCCTTCGTCTCAGGCTTCCGAAGTCTTCGGAAACGCAACTCCTCGACTCGCCGACCATCGGCGCTGATCACAGTGACCTCAAAGGGACCAATCTGAACTTGATCCCCAGTGGCAGGAAGATGCCCCGTGAGATGCGTGACAAAACCACCGACCGTGCTCACATCCTCACTCTCCAGTTGAAGCCCCGCCAACTCGTTCAACTCATAAAGAGCGAGAGCGCCATCGACCACGAACTCGTCAGCGTTAAGCCGCTTAAACTCTCCCTCTTCCGAATCAAACTCGTCTTGGATATCCCCGACAATCTCCTCCAAGACATTATCCAAAGTCACGATACCGACAGTCCCACCATATTCATCTACCACCAAGGCAATGTGAGCGTGCTTTGCCAGAAAGAAGGACAGCAGACGCTCGAGCGGCATCATTTCGGGGACTGGAAGCAGGTCGCGCTTCACCTTCATCAAGTCAGGACTCGTTTCCTGCATCTGCAGCAACAAGTCCTTGATGTGGATCACTCCGATCGCGTGATCTAAATGGCCTTCGCACAGTGGAAGACGAGTGTGCCGTGACTGTATGGCCCGCTGAAGATTCTCTTCAAAGGTGTCCTCTGTATTTAGAAAAATTACGTCCTTGCGAGGCGTCGTGATATCGCGCACCACCCGTTTGCGAAGGTCCAGAGCATTCATCAGGATCTCTTTCCCTATTGGAGTGACCTGCTGTGCGTCATGGCTCTCGGTCAAAATCACGCGCAATTCTTCCTCAGAATGAACAAGTTCGTGCTCTCCGAGCGGTTTAACCCGAAGCACTGTCTGCAAAAACCACGATGCCATCCCATTGAGTAGCCAGATGGCTGGACGAAACATCTGGTAGAAAAAGGATAGAGGACCGCTCACCCAAAGGGTCATTGGAACCGGCTTCGAAATTGCCAGAGACTTCGGAACAAGCTCTCCAAGAACAATGTGCAGGAAGGTGATGCACATGAAAGCAAGCCCTATGGTGATCGTGCGAATCACCGTATCCGAAGCCACCCCAAGCCCCTTCAAAAAGGGCTCAAAAACATGCGCCAAAACCGGTTCGCCAACCCAACCCAAGGCCAAACTCGCAATCGTAATCCCCAACTGCGTGGCCGAAAGATACGCCTCAAGGTTTTCCGTCACCTCAATCGCCCTCGGCGCGTTCTTTTCTCCGGACGCCTCCACCGCCTCCAATTGACTTGAGCGGACCTTCACGATCGCAAACTCAGATGCGACAAAAAAGCCGTTCAGTCCCACCAACCCAAAAACGACCAGCAACTGGAGCAGCAGTGGGACGCTTTCAGTAAAGGTGCTGGGTTCAGAAACCATTTTAGGGGACAAAAAAGAACCGAGTCGCGGGTCCGCCCACGACTCGGAAAACTCTCAAAATTTCTTCGTTAAATCCTACCAACTCGATTTAGTCACGCCGGGAAGCAACCCGTGCGAGGCCATTTCGCGGAAAGAAATACGCGATAACTTGAAGCGGCCAATGTAGCCACGTTTACGTCCCGAGTGTTGGCAGCGCTTCGACAGACGGGCAGGACTCGCATTCCGCGGGAGGAGCGAAAGGCCAATATAATCGCCTTCCTTCTTCATCTTCGCACGTAAGTCGGCATACTTTGCCACGGTTGCAGATTTCTTCTTCTCTCTTTCGATCCAGCAGGTCTTCGCCATAAAAATTACTTAAATGAGCCCGCCACCTTAAGGAAGAGCTTCGGTTTAGCAAACATCTTTTTTAGGCTCTGCATCCCCTGCGATATCCCACTTTTAAAATCAAACCCAAAGCCAGAGCGCTTTTCAGGGTTATTCTTGGTCAATTGGAGATCGTCTCCATACAGTCCCGTTTTTTATAGTTTTTCCGTCATGCCTATCCATCCGCTCTCGCTATCCAGCCGACGCGACTTCTTGCAACGCTGCGGCATGGGGTTTGGAATGCTGGGCCTCGCAGGCATCGCAGATTCCCCAGCTAACGCCGCTCTGACTGAAGGATCCCCCCTTGCCTCCCGCTCCTCCCACTTTCCGGGGAAAGCCAAACACCTCATCCACCTCTTCGCCAATGGCGGACCGGCTCACATGGACACTTTTGATCCAAAGCCGGAACTGACTCGACTCCATGGAAAACCGCTTCCCATGGAAAACCTCAAAACGGAACGACGAACCGGCGCCGCGTTTGGCTCCCCCTTTAGCTTCTCTAAACACGGACAAAGCGGCCTCGAAATCAGCGATCTCTTTCCAAATGTCGCCACCTGCGCCGATGACCTCGTTGTCATCCGCTCCATGCATGCCAATATCCCAACCCACGAGCCTTCCTTCTTCTTGATGAATTGTGGGGAAGCTCGAATGCCTCGCCCCAGCCTTGGATCGTGGATTACCTACGGGCTGGGCACGGAAAACCAAAACTTACCCGGATTTGTCACGCTGTGCCCAGGAGGATATCCGACAGGAGGCGCCCCCAACTGGCAGTCTGCATTCCTTCCGGGAGTGCTTCAGGGCACCTACATCGACAGCAAGCACAAGGAAGTCGAAAAGCTCATCGAGAACATCCGCAACCGGTCTTGGACTCCAGCCCAACAACGCGCCCAACTCGATCTGCTGCGCACCCTCAATTTGCAACATCAGTCAGAACGTCCCGGAGACGCCCAACTGGATTCACGGATCCAATCCTTCGAATTAGCATATCGAATGCAGATGGACGCCACCGATGCCTTCGACATTCAACGTGAGCCCCAACATGTTCGCGACCTCTACGGCGACACGACTTATGGCCGCCAATGCCTGATGGCCCGGCGCCTCATCGAAAGAGGAGTGCGGGTGGTGCAGTTGTGGCACTCCCCCGGCCAGCCATGGGATTCCCATGATGATCTGGAGATCAATCACCGGAAGCTCGCCAAAGAAAGCGACCAAGGCACTGCCGCACTTCTCATCGACCTCAAACAACGTGGATTGCTCGATGAAACGCTAGTCGTGTGGGGCGGCGAATTCGGACGCACTCCCACCGTTGAACTTCCAACCCCAGGGTCGAACGCAGGCAAAGTGAACGGCCGCGACCACAACCATCACGGATTCTCGATGTGGATGGCTGGCGGCGGCGTTAAGTCCGGAACCGCTTACGGCGCGACCGACCCTTTTGGTTACAAGGCCGTGGAGAATCCTGTGCACGTTCACGATCTCCACGCCACCATTCTCCATCTGTTCGGCATGAATCACGAAAAACTCACCTTCCGTCATTCCGGCCGTGATTATCGCCTCACGGATGTTCACGGAAACGTTATCCAAGGTTTGCTCGCATAGTGATGAAACAAGCCACTCAAACCTTTCTTCCAAAAATCCTCTCGCTGGCCATGTCCGTCCTGTGGGCCAACCCGTTTACACCAAAAACTTTTGCCGCCGCTCAACAGACGCAGCCCTCAGCCGCTGATCTGGAGTTTTTCGAAAAATCAGTGCGTCCGCTGCTTGAGGAGAAATGCGTCGAATGTCACAGCGCTTCCAAAGGCAAAACCAAAGGAGGGCTCGCCATAGATTCTGCCGCTGGCCTCCGAAAAGGAGGAACTTCCGGATCGGTCCTCGAACCCGGCCTCCCAGACAAAAGCCTTTTCATCACTGCTATCCGCTACAAGGACCCAGACCTCCAAATGCCGCCCGAGGGCAAAAAGCTCTCCCCCGAACAGATCGCCATCCTAGAAGAGTGGGTTCAGCGAGGCGCCCCCGATCCTCGCGAGGGAAAGGCTCCCGGAGCAGATCCCGAGCAGGCGAAAAAACACTGGGCCTACCAACCGCTCCAAAGCTCAAATCTGCCGCAAGTGCGAAACACGTCTTGGGCCAAGTCTCCAGTAGATCGATTCATTCTCGCGCGTCTCGAATCCAAGGATCTTTCCCCTTCGCCAGAGGCCGATCGCGCCACGCTCATTAGACGCATTTCTTACGACCTCACCGGCCTTCCCCCGACCCCAAAAGAAGTCCACAATTTCCTCTCGGACTCAACACCTCAAGCGTTTGAAAACCTCGTTGACCGGTTGCTTGCCTCTCCCAGGTTTGGCGAACGCTGGGGGCGCCACTGGCTCGATATCGCCCGCTATTCCGACACCAAAGGACTTCCGGCCCCAATCAATGCAGACCGTCGTTTTCACTTCGCATACAGCTACCGCGATTACGTCATTGATTCCTTCAACCAAGACAAACCCTTCAACCAATTTGTCATCGAACAACTTGCAGCCGATTATCTCACAAAAACTCCAAACGACCCCTCACTCGCAGCACTCGGATTTCTCACTGTCGGACGCTGCTTCCAGAATCAGATTCATGAAATCATCGATGACAGAATCGATGTCGTCACCCGAGGTCTCATGGGCATTAGCGTCGCCTGTGCTCGCTGCCATGACCACAAATTCGACCCAATATCGACAAAAGACTATTATGCTTTGCATGGCGTGTTCTCGAGCTGTGAAGAGCCCAAAGAACGCCCTGTCATCGCACCATTGAAGGATTCTCCTGAGACTCAGAAATACCTCGAAAAACGCGAGGAACTCGTGCGAAAAATCGACGAAGGAATCGCCGAAGTGGTTCGGAAGGATATCAACGAAATCGCCGCCAAAACGGGCGATTACTTCATGGCTTCTTTAGAAAAACAAAGTGAAGCCGAGTTGAAGGATCTCCAAACCTTCGCAGGAGAACGCAAGCTCGTTGCTCTTCCCCTGTATCGCTGGGTCAAAACGCTTAAGTCAGCTCCAGCGAACGACCCAATTCTCCGACCATGGAGAGAACTTTCAATAATCCCAGCCTCGCAGTTCGCGCAAAAGACTAAGGATCTGAGCGAAACTTGGGCCGCCGATCCCTCGAACCCCATCAATCCCGCACTCCTCAGCGTGATTCTTAAGACCCCACCGGACTCCCCACGAAAACTCGCCGACATCTATTCCAAGATTTTTGGTGAAATGGCCAAGTCCTGGGAAGAAACTAAAAAATCGGACTCGGGAAAACCGGCACCAACAGCACTCCCAGATCCAGCTATGGAATCTTTGAGAGTCTTTGTCTTTCAAGAGGGAGCCCCCTGTTTCATGACACAAAAGGAGGCGGAAGGCGTATTCGGACGAAAGATTTTTGAAACCCGTTCAAAGCTCCAAGACAAGGTGAATGAATTGGATGGAATTGACCCAGGCGCACCAGCCAGAGCCATGGTCCTTGTTGATAAGCCCACCCCCGTTGAACCCGTCGTTTTCATTCGCGGAAATCCTGGCAACCGTGGCCCAAAGGTTCCTCGCAAATTCATTTCTTTCCTCTCGGAACCCGATACAACGCCCTTCTCAAAAGGGAGCGGCCGTCTCGAACTCGCCCAAGCCATCGTCCATCCAAAAAACCCGCTCACTGCACGCGTCTTAGTCAATCGTATCTGGCTTCAGCTCTTCACGCGCGGCCTCGTCCAAACGCCAAACGACTTCGGTGTCCAGACTTCAGCACCTACACACCCGGAACTCCTCGACTACCTAGCCTCGCAATTCATTCAAAACGGTTGGTCATTCAAAACCGCCATTCGCGAGATTGTTCTCTCGAACACTTACCGACAAAGCAGCAAACCAAGGCCCGAAGCCGCAACCTCAGATCCAGGCAACGACTTGCTTTACTCCCAACGCCGCAAACGACTCGACTACGAGTCCATGCAAGACTCGCTACTGCTCATCTCAGGTTGTCTCGACGAAACCCTAGGCGGACGCGCTGTCGAGCTGACGAAGGCTCCCTTCCCTGGAAGAAGAAGCGTGTATGGCTACATCGACCGTCAGGATCTTCCCTCCGTCCTGCGGAACTTTGACTTTGCCAATCCCGATATCACCACCGGACAACGATTCGCCACAACCGTGCCTCAGCAGGCCCTTTTTCTCATGAACAGCGAACTGATCGATTCCCGCGCAACATCTCTGGTCAACCTTCCCGAAATCCAAGCCTCTCCGGTTGGCCCTGAGCGAATCCAAGCTCTGTTCCAGCGCGTCTATCAACGAAAGGCTTCGTCAAGCGAACTGGCTGCTTGCCAATCGATGATCCAACCCTTCGGTCAGGATCCACTCAAGCCATGGCAGGCTCTGGCTCAGGCCCTCCTGCTCTCCAACGAAACTTTCTTCGTCGACTGAGCATTCCGCCGGAATGATTGTGTCGTTTTGTGGAGATTTATCACGAAGTTCGTCACTTCTCTGACGAGCATCCGAAGCACTTCGCAGAAAAGATTTACGTCCCCGCAGTGGTCTTATGGCCTGATTTCAAAGCAATACCCATGGATCCCATCCACCGGAAACCAAGAGACTAACTGTTCCACGCCACTTTGAGTCACAAATAGGCAGGTCCCATGCATCTCGACAACCGCATGGTGCTCCATACTTTTAGAGATTGGACT
>CANFNA010000039.1 GCA_947448395.1 Chthoniobacteraceae bacterium | reverse complement strand
CCCTGCCCTTCGCGTCGTACCACCAGAGTTCAGCCTCTCCAGAAATCGGAGCTGAAATGCCCTGTCCGCGCGAACGCATTTTCCCGAAGAAAGACGCCAACTGATAATAATCTTCCTGAGCCCATTTCTCGCTCGGGTGATGATGGCACTTCGCACAGTCCATCCGAACGCCGAGAAATATTTGGCTCACAAATCCAGCAGCATCCACCGGTTCACGTTTGTCCCGTACCAACGCCGCAGGACCATACTGATGCGTGTTACCCTGAGCCGTGAGAAGCTCTCGTACCATCCGATCATACGGCAGATTTTGCCTGAACGCATCGCGCAACCATAGATCCAGTAAATGAACCGGAATGACTCCAACACGCGATGGGTTCGGCCGAATCAAATCCCCCCATTTTACAGCCCAAAACCGTGCATAATTCGGGTCTGCCAAAATCTTGTCGATCCACTTACTTCGCTTATCCGGTGACGAATCAGCATGAAAGGCACGCACCTCATCCAAATTTGGAGGACGCCCCATCGCGTCCAAAGCGGATCGGCGAATAAACTCGGAATCAGAACACTGGGACGAGGGAAGAATTCCTAGAAATTGGAGACGCTTGTAAACAAATGGATCCACCGGACTGAGAACCGGATAATCCTGAAACGATTCTGATGAGAGAGCTTTGACCGGCGGAATTGAGGGACGAGCGACGTCCACTTTCCCCATATAGTTGGCTACTATTATCCCTTCCCCCCTACTTTTGCCTGATTGGATCACTCCATTCTCGCTCACCGAAAAAAACTCTTTCTCTTGGGAACTAAATACCGTCAAGCCGGTCACATCTTTTGCAGATCCATCTGAAAACAAGGCTTTCACGCGCAAAGGAAGGGATCCGTTTAGCGAAAGGAGCGGTTGCTTGGGTTGAACCTGAATTTCCGTCAGTTTGGGAGCCTCTGTCGGATCAAAAGGAGCTCCCTGCTGAATCCACTCCAATACTTTTTGGTAAGCCACAGAGCCCTTCAGTAGCTTAGCTCCTCCTTCATGGGGTATTTGAGCCGTCCCTTTTAAAAGCAGAAGACTCTGCTCAGGGGCGGCAAAAAAAACCCGCCGCCCGCGAACATCGCGAACAATCTCCTCGTAGTCCTGCCGCGGATCATACCCGAAAACGGACAGTTTGAAATTATTCTGCCCCTCGGGCTTGGAATGACAGCCCCCACTGCTACATCCAGCCTTGGTTAAAAGAGGCATCACCTCGTTCAAAAAGCTAACAGCCACGGCCGTTTTTTCCTCGGCCACTGCAGTCCCAAGAAAAGCGGTAAAAAGGAGCCCGCAAACGAACCTCGATATCGTCCATACCAAACCTATGGCGAACGATTGATTGTCTATTTCGGGGCACTGGGAGGAATCACGGCTCATCCTCTCGAGAGGATCCCATCGCTCTAAGATTGTTTAGAGGAACGGCAGTAAATGCAACAAAAGCGCCTCTTAAAGCACAATTTAGAGACCTACTAGCTGAGGCTAAAATAAATTTTTAGGTAAAAAGTTTAGGCAAAGGCGTCCGCGTCCAGTCTTGGCGTCGATTCCCCCTCCAGAGATCCGGATCCCCTAGGAACTCGATCTCAGCACCCTCTGAAACAAACCAAAAATCAACTCCTCCCATCGCCTCATGCAAATCCAGAAAGCATCTCCCACCGTTAAAAATGCAACCCTCAGCGTTCTTTGTCCAAATCAGCGGATCGAATCCCTGAAGGAACTCCTCATCCTCGAACAACAAAGGGCTCAACTTCAAATTGAGTTAGACACGGTTGTAAAAAAAATAACCTCACTTCAACTCTCACTCTTTGCGACCTCCTCCAAAGTGTTCTCGAGCGTAGCTCCGTTCCAATACACGTCCCACGCATTGCTACACGCGCCGCGTGCACGGAGGATGCCCAGAGGCGAGTTGAGAAGTCACATGCTAGAAGCCCTTCGAAACGCAGGCAGAGAAGGAATTGAAGTCAGGGCGCTTTCCGCCCGCCTGAAGATTAAACCCGTGAATATCCACTCATGGTTCCATTCGGCCGTTAAAAAGCACTCGCAAATACGCAAGCTTGCCCCCGGCCGATATATTCTCGAAGGCGACCTTCACTTCCCCGCCCCCTCTCGACACGCATCCTCTTCAACCAATCAATTCTCTCATGGACGCATCGCACGCTCAAAACGAGGTGAGGTCTCCAAACAAATCCTCCAAATGCTTCAACAAGCGGGAGAAACAGGAGTCAGCGTTCGAGAAATCTCCGATCGCATTGGCTCTCACTACCGGAATGTTCACGTCTGGTTTTCGAGCACCGGAAAAAAGAATTTCAAAATTGAGCGAGTGTCGCGAGGAGTGTACCGCCTAGCCCACTCATCGTCTGACGCCGTCAATTGATTAAATTGATCAGCTAGACTCTTACGCAGGAAATCACCCCACCCTGCGGGCCGCTTTTAACACCACATCGCACTTCCAAAAACATCAACGGATCGTCAATTGAACCGACATCCGCTGATTCTCAGGGGCCTTCGGATCCGTCCCCTCAAGAGGACGCGTATCGGAATAGGCGTTCACTCGAAGAATCTGATCAGGACTCGTTCCACAGGATAAAAACTTTCGCCTCGCGGCATGACAACGGTCCGTGCTGAGCTCCCACGGGCCGTACTTAGCTGCTGCTCCAGAGGAAGATCCCCTCGCAGTGTGCCCATCAATAAAAAAGTTCATGTTGTATCGACCTGCAACGACGGCCAGACAGTCGATCATATGATCTCCCCACTTAGTTAAGTCCGCGGTTCCCAAGTTGAAAACCGGCTCATTGGTGCGATCAAACATCGTCACCTTCAATATCCCATTCAGAACCGTCACTTCCACCGGCTTCGGCTCGACATTCTGCATCTTCAGCATCGCAATCAACTCGTCCCCAATCTTCTCGAGCATTTTCTTCGGATCGAGCTTCTCCTCTGAAGTGTCGGGAGTTTTTTTCAAGCCCGCTTGATCATTAGGACCACCTGGACTGCCTTCTAGTGGAATCTCATCATCGTAAACCACCTTGGCCCGGTCGATCGGATCGGGAGCAAGAATCCAGAGCACGATGAATAAAGCCATCATCGCCGTCACGAAGTCGGCGTAGGCCACCTTCCAAGCTCCTCCGTGATGTGCTTCCTTCTTTCCCATGGTACGAAACTTTCAGTAACCAGCTCTCAGTAAGTGCAATCCAGTTCGATTCGACGACAGCAGGAGCAAGTCACTATCACCTTCTCAATTCGACCTTCGTTGGTGATTAATTCTACCGTCGGCTCTTGGTGAACCGCTCCGTCAGAACCCAGATCGGACTGGGTCTCTTTGGAGGAGCCTTCAACGGATGAGGAATGATGCTGTTGGTCCCGATGGCGCGCAGAAACGACACTCCCAGCTTCTAACAGAGCCGTCCGAAGCGATTGAAATCCTCCTGACTGGGGCAGTTCCTCCCCAAATCCACCCACATCCCCACCCAACAGCCCAGAATATCCCGTATCGTCCAGCACAGGAGCACCGGGATCTGACTCAGGAGCTCCCACTTTGGGACGGTTTGCTAGAAAGCTTTCCATGAATTTCATTTGAGGAGAGTCAGTTTAAGGGTGATTCGCTGATTCTTTTCGGAAGAAAGCTCCACTCCAGGAAGGGGTTGGCTGTCCCCGTATCCGGAGAGACGTGTCACTAACTTCGGTTCCAGAGCGTAGCTAATCAGCGATTTTCTTGAAGAATTCGCTCGGGCGGAACTCAGCTCCCAAGGACCAAAATTAGGCTTTCCTAATCCCGTCATCGAAGAAACGTGGCCCTCAATCAGAACCGCCAGTTTCTTGCGCTCGATGATCCACGATAACCCCTCGAAAATGAAGTTACCCCATTTTGTCAGTTCCGCTGAATCTTTCTCAAACAGAGGCCTTTTAGATCGGTCGAACAAATTGACTGTCAACCCATCCCCTGTGATCGAAACCTCCATCGGAGCCTCTTCTGGATCATCCGTCGAAATGATTTTCTGCATCTCTGCCGCAATTCGCTGCAAACGATCCACTTGCTCCTTGTTGGTCAGGTTTTCCTGATCCACTCCAGGGTCTTTGACCTCTTCCTTGATCTCGCCCCCCTTGAATCCAACCAAAGGTTTTCGGAAAGAGGCCGCGATATTTTCGGCCATTTCTGGGCGGTCTTTAATAATCCATAGCACGATAAAAAGGGCCATCATCGCCGTCACGAAGTCGGCGTAGGCGACCTTCCAAGCACCCCCGTGATGTGCGGCTTTCTTTCCCATGGTTTATCATTCAGGAGCCTCCAACGGCAGGCCCCAGATTTTTACTTCCCAACGGACTTAACCATTTCTTCCAACTGATCGGCAGACGGAGCCAACGTGTGATCCAAGCAACGGCGAGAAACTTCAATCGCCATCAAAGGAGCCATTCCTTGGGCAAAGCCACACAACCCCTTCGTGAGACAGAGGTAATACTGGCTCTCAAGATTGTTATTCGAAGTCACACGCGCCGCAGTCGGGTTCACGAATCCGTAGGCCCCAAGCACCCCCATCAAAGTTCCTGTCAAAGCACCAGCCACACTCTTCCCCACCATTCCCGCTCCCTGATCCACAATCGCCATGGTGTGAATAATTCCCAACACCGCCGCAATAATCCCGATCCCCGGCAATGAATCCCCCACCAACTGAAGCATGTGCACCGGTTCCGCTGCTTCTTCTTCCTTAGCATTCACACTTACCATCATTAGGGATTCCAACTGATCCGGTTTGATCCTCCCGTCAATCAGAGGACGGAGACCGTTGCACAAGAAATCAATTCTATGATGGTTTTCCGCTACCGTCTTGTACTTGCTGAAAATCGGACTCTTTTTCGGATCCATCACGTGGTCTTCCAAGGCAATCAATCCGTTGCGTCGGGCAGTGTTAAATAACTCGTAAAGAAGCTTCAGCACCTCTGTCGCATCATCTTTTTTAACAGACCCGCCCTTCAAAACGGCAACAATTGCACCGATCAAATTCTTGATCCCTGCAGCGGAACTTGAAATCACCAACAGTCCAATGGTGATTCCTCCCAAGGTTGCAAATTCAGAAGCGACAAAGAGCGAGCCAATATGACCGCCTGCCATGCTGAACCCGCCGAAAAGACCAGCGAGCACTAAGAGGTATCCAATGATTAGGAGCATAAGATGGGGTTGTTCAAGCGCCTGAGAAAATTACGAAGACTAAGCACCGACTGCGTGTGTATCTGGGAAATGCGCCCTTCGGTCAAATTAAACACAACGGCGATCTCGGAGAGTCGCATATTCTCAAAATAATACATCGCCAGAACCTTCTTCGGCAACTCCGGCATTTTTGCAATCTGGTCCACTAGAAGTCGGTGCAGTTCTACCCTCTCCAGCTCTTCCCGCGGGCACTCGCTTGTTTCGTCTGCAATCCGCTCATGCGCATGACCTTCAGTGTCACCCTCCCCTGAAAGCTCCTCGTCAAGAGGCACAAAACTCACGGGACGAATTTCATCCAACAAACCCCAGTAGTCTTCCAGAGACATCTGCAACTCACTAGCAACCTCCGCTTCCGAAGCTGCACGCCCAAATTTTTGCTCTAACTGGTCCAATGCCACTCGTACTCGCTTCGCTTTGTCGCGGACACTTCTTGGAGTCCAGTCCATCCGACGAAGTTCATCGCGAACGGCTCCCCGAATATGGAAAGCCGCAAAACTTGAAAAAATCGTTCCCTGCGTAGGATCAAACTTATGAACAGCATTAACAAGGCCGTGAAATCCAACGCTATATAAATCGTGAATATCAAGCGCTGGCGGAAGGAAAATCCGCATCCGATCCACCACAGACTTCACCAACCCTAAATTCCGCTCCAACATCGCCTCCTTTTCCTCCTCCGTAATGTAGGCACGCGCCACGCTTGCATTCGTGGGCGGTACTGGAGAGGGCGAAGAACGGGGCCTTGGCATGAGATTCTATCGATTCAGGAGTTAGTGAACTCGAGAGTTTCGTTCCTCGTCATCTGAAATCAACGCTGGCTCCAGCTTGTTCCGCTCAGAAATCCGAGCCTTCAACCCGGAAATAAAAGCGGCATGGAGAATTCTAAAAAGCATAGATCCCACCACACACCCCACCGCGGCGTCTCTCAGAGCAATAACCGGACGATTGCCAGCATAAAAGCCGGCGAGCAACACCAAGATAAAACCGGCAAAACCGCCGAGGAGCAGAAAGTATTTCATGCGCTAACCACCTCTGAAGCATTTTCCAAACCAACCGCCGAGAAGGTTCTCGATAATACTGCATCAAAGACGTTCTCCTCGCAGTCACCCGCAATATTCTGCCCAGTGCTGAGAAAAAGCGGGGTCAACCCCGAGCGCAGCAGAAAGTCCCACATTTTCCCCCAGTGCTGCAACTCATCTACATGCGTGAAAACAACATGCGTGCAATCCAACCGCGTCCCAACTTCAAAACACCTCCGAATCAACGCCGGATCGTAAGCCGCATTCACTACGATGGCTCGGCTCGTCGTAAATAATGGATTCAGTGCCATCCGAATCTCGGAAACCTCGTCCTCAGCCCATAACCCAAAACCAGGAAGATCAATATACAAAGTCCTTCCTCTGCCAGGGGTCGGCGCATCGCCGGGAGTCCGAATATAAGTCGCTCCCAACGCCTCACAAAAGACTGACAATGCGTCGCCTGGATTGGCTCGCTCCAAGTCCAATTTTAAAGCGGCCGGACGTTCGCCCCTCAAAAAAACGTCCGTAGCCAGACGTTTGCACAAGGCCGTGGTTTTTCCAGAACCAGCAGGGCCAACGAAAGCCACCCTCTCTCCTAACGGTCGCTTAGGAATCATTCGGTACTCGGATCGGAGCAACCCTGCAACCTCCGGCAATGCTCGCGAAAGCGGCATTGCCTCGATCGAAGCCCAGGATCCATACGCCTGTAACCGAGCCAAGACCTGCTTCGAAATTCCTCCAGCCTCAAGCAAACGCCCCAAACGACTCCCCGGAATCACATTGAGTTCCTCATCCGCGTCCAAAGTTGACGTCGGAACCTCCGAGGATGGAGAAATCTTGGATGCTACGGCCGGATTCTTCAGGCTTGTTTCTACTTTCGAAACTTCCGTCGTCGTCGGAACGATCACCTTGGACCCCTGATGGGCAGAATCTGCCTGCTGCTGAGCCGTTGAGCCACTTCCCTTGGAAGGCTCCTCGTCAACAACTGCCGCCACCACCTCGAGTTTAGGAGACTGAAGAAAACGGGCCAACCCCTTGCCTTCAACTTGCCTCACAGAAACCACACGAGCCCTCTGGCCAAAGCGCTGACGGAGCACCGATACGGCTTCCTCAGCGGAACTCACTACAAATCGATAACGCTGCTCAGACATGGCTTCAACTCCTTCAGGATTCGTTATTTTGCAAGCGGCAGTTTTTCCAGTTCAACTTACTCAGATTTAAGCCGCTGCCGGTTTGGGGTTAGAACCTGCATTCGAAGGCGATAAAATAATGGCCACGTTTTGAATCTCAGTCTGCGGAGGCAGCTCCTGATAAGACAACACCACTAACTTGCTCAGGGAGGGTTCAAAAAACCGTTTAAAGGCCAACCTTAGTTCCGAAGTCGTAATGAGTATCGGAACCAAACCCCGCTCCGCCATCTCTGTCATCCGTTTCGTTAAATCCTGAAGAAGGTTCTGAGCAGTCTGCGGATCAACCACCAAACCCACATCAAACTGCGTTCGATGCACTTTAGAGGTCAGGAGCTGCTCTAAACGAGGCTCCAATGTCATCGCCTTGATCACGCCGCCCTCCGTCTCATACTCCGCTAAAAAATACGTCCCCATCTTCCGACGAACATGCTCCGAGAGCTCATCTGGATTCTTCGTAATTGGAGCCATGTCTCCAATACACTCCATGATTGTTGGGAGGTTTTTGATTGAAACACCTTCGCGAAGCAGGTTCTGCAACACCCGCTGCACCGCCCCTACCGTAAGATGATCCGGAATCAGTTCGCTCACTAAAACAGGATGAGTCTCTTTCAGCGTATCAATCAGCACCTGCACATCCTGACGCCCAAGGATCATATAGGCACACCGCTTCACCGTCTCAGAAAGGTGGGTAATCAAAACCGAACTCGGATCCACAACGGTAAATCCATGGATCTCAGCGGTCCGCTTCTCATCAGCCTCCACCCAAGTGGCTTTCAATCCGAACACCGGTTCCACAGTATCCACCCCCTTCAACTTTACGGGGCTGTTGGAAATATTCATCGCAAGCCAGTGCTTCAGAAGCACCTTCCCTCGCGATATCTCACGCCCTCGAAGCAAAAACCGATACTCCGAAGTCTCCAAATCCAAACTGTCTCGAATCGCGATCGGCGGAATCACCACCCCCAGGTCACGTGCAAAATTGCGGCGAACTCCCGTCACCCGATCAAGCAAGTCCCCTCCTGACTTCTTGTCCGCAAGCCCCAAAAGCCCAACGCCAAGCTCCACCGAGAGAACATCCACCTCCATGAGTTTTCGAAACTCCTCGGAGACCCCTGGCTTTGCCTTCCCATCTCCCGATCCACCTCCTTTTTCCTGCCCTCCGGGACCTGCTTGAGGACGCGCGGCAGACGCAGTGGCCACTGCCATCGCTACACGCGCCTCTTCCTCGTCTTGATCTCGATTCAAGCGCCACGCCATCACTCCGAGGGCCGCACCCAAAATTAAAAACGGAGCGGCAGGCATCCCCGGCACCATCGCAAAAGCCACCATCATTCCAGCACAGATCGCCACAGCACGCGGATACAGAGTCAACTGCTTGGAAAGATAACTCCCAAGGTCTGACTCCTCAGAAGCACGCGTCACCAAAATACCGGCAGCCAGAGACACCACGAGTGCCGGAACCTGCGCCACCAAACCGTCTCCAATTGATAAAAGCGTGTATTTCTTGAGGGCCTCCGAAACTGGCATCCCCTTCTGCACAACTCCAATCACGATTCCGCCCACCACATTGATGAGGGTAATCAAAATCCCGGCAATCGCATCCCCGCGAACAAACTTACTCGCACCGTCCATTGCCCCATAAAAATCCGCCTCCTTCTGAATTTTTGCACGCCTGCGCGTCGCAACCGTTTCCTCAATCAACCCAGCATTCAGCTCGGCATCAATCGCCATCTGCTTCCCTGGCATGGCGTCCAAAGTGAATCTGGCAGCAACTTCCGCAATACGGCCAGCACCCTTCGTGATCACCATAAAGTTGATGACCACTAGGATCAAAAACACAACTGCCCCAACGACATAATTACCACGCACCACAAAATCACCGAAGGCCTGAATAATTTGCCCCGCATGCCCCTCAACCAAAATCAGCCGCGTGGACGCCACGTTCAAAGCAAGACGGTAAAGCGTGATCGCCAGTAGCAAGGTCGGAAATCCAGAGAAATCCTCCGGCTCCCGGACGTAAACAATCACCAGTAAGATCAACAGCGAGATGCCGATACTCATCGACAACAGCATGTCCAAAATCCATGGACTGACCGGCAACACCAACAAAACGACCGTTCCAAACAAGGCCGCAACAAAGGCGAGATCCCCTTTTTTCAAGGATGCAAAAATCTGCCTCGGAGATGGAATGGCGGCCTGACTCATCGATTCGCTAACGCTCTATCTAAATTAGTATAGCAGACGCCATGCTCAAGACTGACGTCTTCTATCTTTTAGCTCCCTAAAGTAATCACGATGCGTCTGGTACACAAACGCAAGAATCTCCGCAACGGCACGATAAAGATTCATCGGGATCGGCTTTCCAACCTTACCAAACTTATACAACATCCTCGCCACAGGAGGATTTTCTACTGTAGGAACCCCCCTATCGGCCGCCATTGCTTTAATTCGACGCGCAAATGCCTGCTCCCCCTTCGCAACAATCATTGGAGCCGCCTCACGCTCCCGATCGTAACGCAGGGCCACCGCAAAGTGAGTCGGATTAGTCACCACTACGTCTGCAGTCTCGATGGCCTTGAGCATTTGGCGCTGCAACAAGCGACGGGCCATCGCCCTTAAGGCACTCCTCACCTTCGGGTCCCCTTCGGCCTGCTTCGCCTCATCCGCCACCTCTTGCTTACTCATCATCAAGCCTTTGCGGACCTTGTTCAGTTGGTAGAGGTAATTTGCCGAAGCCAGAACCCCCAACGCCAAAATACAACGCCACAACAGAACCTTCGCTGAATCGACCAAAAATTCCCCCAACCGATTCAGCGGAACTGGTGTGTTGAAAATAGGATCCAGCAGAATCTTCTGAAGCCCGCCGTAAATAATCCAAGCAACCACCCCAATTCGAAACATCTCGAACAGCACCTTCACCATGCCTGCCATTGAGAAAATTCGCTGAAATCCCGCCGCGGGATCCAGTTTATCAAACTTGATGCTGAGGACTTTAGGGGTAAAGCGAAAGCGACTCTGTACCGCTCCCATCATCCCACCTGCAAAACAGCAAGCCAAAGATAACGGCAAAGCCACCATTGCCATCGTTTTCAAAGCTTCGTACGACCACGGAAAGGCCGCTTCAGGACGGATTTCCATCCGCCCTAAGTGAGCGAATATCCCGACCGCAACAGAGGCAATTTCTTCACTAATGCCTCTGCCCATGACCGATAAGGACCATAGAAAAGCCGCCAATACCGCCACCAACTGAAGATCTGGAGCGCGTGCAAAATTTCCCTCCGCATGCGCTTCCTCAAGCCTCTTCAGCGTCGGTTCTTCGGTCTTATTTCCGTCGTCAGCCATGGATCAGGGAATCATGCGCAACATCAAACCAGGCGCTTCTAAAAGATGATCCATAATCAATTGCGCCGTCAGCCCCAGAGTCAAACCAAGCAACAACAACCCAACCACGATCCTGACCGCAAAGCTCTCCGCAAAAACATTCATGCTCGGGGCCGCCTTCCCCAAAATCGAAAAAACCAGCGAAATAACAAAGTTCACACTGATCAACGGGGCTGCCATCTGCAAAGCGATGTAAAAAATCTTCCCAGTCGAAGTCACCATTAGGGCCCCAGCATTCGGAGCCCCTCGAAAAGCCCCCATTGGGGCCAAGCTATAACTTTTCAAGAAAGCCATGATGACAGTTTGGTGGGCTCCCGTACTCAGAAAGACGAGAGAGCCGAAGGCAAAAAGAAGGGATCCAACCGCATTGGAGGAGGATCCCGTAAAAGGATCCAGCTGTTGTCCCATCGTAAATCCCAACTCCATGGAAATGACCTGTCCGGCAAAGTCCACGGCATAGGCCACTAACCGAACCGCCCATCCCATAAACAAACCCACTCCCAACTCCAACACCATCGCCACCACCGCACCTCCCATACTCTGAGGCAACTCCTTCGAGAGAGGGATCGTCCCAGCCACAATGTAGGCAAGAAAGACCGTCAATACCGCCTTCAAGGGAGTCGGCACAGCTCTTCCGGAAAATACCGGCGCCAATAAAAAAATCCCCGTCGCGCGAATAGCCGCGAGGAACCAAGCTAAAAGGAAATGGCTATCCAACAGGTTCATATCACTTCGGAAACAATTTCCGACGTTAGAAAACGCCTTTTCTCAGCCCCTATCGAACCGCCTCAGGCAAACGGTTTAAGTAGCTGATCGTGAAATTCATTAAGGTCTTCAAAATCCACGGCGACGTGACCACTAAAACAATCCCCATTCCCGTCACCTTGGGAATAAAGCTCAGCGAAGATTCCTGAATACTCGTCACTGCCTGCACCAAACTAACCGCTACCCCAATCACCACCGAGACCGCGAGAACAGGGCTGGAAATCAAAAGCGACACCGAAACCAACTCCCTCAAAATCTCGACTGACTGCTCAATGTTCATACAGCAAAACTTTCAACTAGGGATCGAACAATCAGATGCCAACCATCCACGAGGACAAAGAGAAGCAGCTTAAACGGCAAAGAAATCATCATTGGGGGCATCATCATCATCCCCATCGACATCAAGGTCGCAGAAACAAGGAAGTCGATCACTAGGAACGGGATGTAAATCAAAAAACCCATCTGGAAAGCCGTCCGCAACTCACTCAACACAAAGGCAGGGACCACCACCGTCAACGGAAACTCTTCCGGTTTCGCCGCAGTCTGCCCCGACAAACCCAAGAAAAAATCCACCTCCGATGGGCGCGCCTGCTTCAACATAAAAGTCTTCAACGGCAACGACGCTCGCTGACCAAACTCTATAGTTGAAATTTGCTTATTCAAATAGGGCTGCAAAGCGTCCTCGTTCAACCGCTTCACCGTCGGTGTCATCACAAACATCGTCAGAAACAGGGACATCCCCACCAAAATCTGATTGGACGGCGCCCCTTGCAGACCAATCGCTCCACGAATAAACCCAAGAACCACCACAATTCGGGTGAAGCTTGTCATCAACATCAACAGAGACGGCGCCAACGTCAGAACCGTCATCAAAAGGACGATCTGAATGGCACTCGAAACATTCGCAGGATCGTTGTCCGCCCCACCACCAAGCGACACGGTCAAGGAAGGAGCACCCTGCGCAAACAAAGCGCCGCTAAACGCACCCAAGACCAATAAGCAGGCTAAGAAAGCAACCATTCGGCGTCCGCACACCTGCCTCAGCCCAGAGCAACAGCTTTGCAACACAAACGACCTCATTCCTGAACCTCCGGCTTAATCTTTGGAAACTCAATGGGCGGAACCCCTTCCTCAGCATCCACCTCCAGCGGACACAAATAGTCAATCCTGCCCGGACACACCCCAAGCAACATTTTGCGCCCTTCGTACTCCGCTACCAATAGATACTGCCGATGCCCAAGCATCCGCGTTTCTTCAATCTGCAGTTTGCGGGTGGTTTTCGATCCGATGTTTAAGCCGCCAACCAACCCGCTTTTCAACAAGACCACCACTCCTGCTCCCAATAACACTAAGATCCCCAACAAATAACCCATGGCTTGAACTGCGGACGATCCCACCGATCCAGTAGGAACCTGAGCGGCTGACGAAACATCAGCGGCGCAGAGCGGATAAATGGCCACGCCCAAAACCAAGCCCATGAGCGCGGCCTGCAACCCAATTCGACTGCAGGCTCGGAACATAGGGAACCGAGGTGAACTGGCGGGCCTTATGCCGGCCCCCCGACCATCGTTGACACCTTGATCGCAAAACGCTCCTCAACCACCACAACCTCGCCAAGCGCGATCAACTTATCGTTTATGTAAAGCCCCACAGGATCATCCGCACGCTGCGCAAGCTGCACAACCGTTCCCGGTTGCAACTCCAGCACGTCCCTCATTGCCATCTGGCAAGACCCCAGACGGACAGAAAGCTGAACCTTCACGTCCAACACCGCGTTTAACTTAGAATCATCTAATGCGTTGACCATAACTACTCCTTCGAAATTCGCTCGTTAAGATGCACGGCCAAACGGCCCTCTTCCACCCCAATCGTACCATAAAACTCCTCGGTATCCGAGATGCACACCTTGGTTTGATCAATCAGCTCCTGCGGCAACTCAATCAAATCGCCAGGAGCTAGTGCAATCACCTCAGAAACAGCCATTTCCCGCACATCCCATTCAGCACGCAATTCAACCGCAATCGAGGCGTACGGAGCCCTCCACTGTCTTGGCTTGGTGCGAGGTTCCTTACTCGCCTTCGCCGGACCTTTAGAAAGGCTTGATAAGCGATTAGTTAGCGCGTCAATCAGCGAAAATGGCACCGCCAACTGAATCGGTTCGCTCAACTCACCCACCGTCAAATCAGCACGCATCACAAAAAACGGCGTGTCGTCAGCAGCGATTTGCAGGAACCGGCAGTTCGCCTCGTGTCCAACGACAACCGGGGTGCCCACGGGCCCACCCTCAAAAGAGCCCGCCCATTCCTTGAGAATGATCATCACAATCTCATCCAAAAGAGCTATTTCGATCTCCGTCGGGTTACGCTCAAGATCGTTCACCACACCACGCCCACCCAGCAACCGATTCGCCAATGCGAGCGACATTCCTGGGCGCATCTCCAAAATGCCAACTCCATCAAACGGGGCTATCTGAAATAACGTCAGGTGCGTAGGGGGCTCAACAGCATCACAAAACTCTTTAAAGGAATGCGTATTGCAGCGAAGAGACTTCTTATCATTCGTCACGTCCATCCGAAGAAACGTGGCTAGGCGCCCCGATACATCTTGGAGAAACTTCCGATGAATTACCCCTAACTGGCCAGTATCCCTTTGAGATAAAAACCCTGGCTGATGAAAGTTATAGATTACAATTTTTGCAGGATCGATCTCCTTACGATGACCGTCGAAGGAATATACAATCCCATTGAGGCCATCCAAAGAGACCACCGCGGGGGAACTGTCTTCTTCTTGAGCCACCTCGCTCATTGGATCAAAAAGTCTGTTAGCTGAATGGCCTTAACCACATTACCCGAAAGGGCCTTGTTGAATTGAGTCGTTAACTCCGCACGAAGCGTATTCTTCGCACCCGGAGTCTCAATGTCCGCTATCGTTCGAGATCCCAAAATCGAAATGGCCTCGTCCTTCAAGCGACCTTTGTTTTCCTCAACAATATCGGCAATATTTTTGTCATCACTCACGATGATGAAACCACAGCGAATATACTTACTCCCCGCAGTTCCCGCTATATTCGTGCTGACCGGCGCAAATGGATAATTCCATCCGTCTTTGGTTTGAGTCGCCTCAGGTCCTTTCTTAGCAGCGTCTTTTCCGCCCCCATGGGAATCGTCCTTTTTCTTATGGTCGTCAGCCTTTTCCTTCTTATCGCCTCCACCGTGAGAATCCGCTTTCGCAGCTGCAGGCGCCCCATGCCCGGAAGCATTAGCGGCTCCTTCTACGGGAGCGGAAGCCGCTAAAACAGCCTTCAACGTCTTCTCCATTTTCGGGAGCACCAAGAATTGGGTGACCCCAAAAGTGGCACCAATTCCCACCAACGACCCAATCAGTACGGGAACAAGCGGTGAAGATGACTTCTTAACTTCAGAGCCTTCTCCTTCTTTTGGCTTATCTGCAGCTTCGTCGGACATTTAGAATAACGTGAAAGGTGAATTTAGAAATAATTCGGAGCGCCTCTAAAATTAACGCTTCAGATTTACGGTCTCTTCCAACATCTGGTCGGTAACAGAAATCACGCGTGAACCCGCTTGGAAACTCCGTTGCGTGGTAATCATGGTCGCAAACTCTTGACCAATATCCACGTTGGAAAGTTCAAGCGCACTTCCTTGAATCACCCCAAGACCATGCAGCCCCGGAGTCAACTCAGAGTAATCGGAGCCAGAGTAATCAAATGGAACCGTATTCTTTGCACCCGCCAATTCGAGACCCGAGAAGAGATTGTCTCCTTCGCGAACAAGAGCGCCGGGATCGTTAAAGTCTTGGAGCAGCACCTGCCCTGAAATGAAAGTCTGCCCGTTAGAGAGAACCGCGAGCAGGCTTCCATCAGTACCCACCGTAAAGCTTTTCACCGTTGGCGCAGCACTTCGAGCCGCAACTGCTTCCGCGCCGGTCAGCGCATCCCCGTTCTCGTTGGTAAAGTTGAATTGAAAGTTTTCCTTAAACGCAACCTGAACATCCCCAATTTTACTCGCTGAATTATACCGCATCACAGGATCATTTGTCTCAAACTTGACAGCCGAACTGTTCTGAAAATCACTCGCCGAAGGAATATTCGTATTGGGTGAAGCGTCTCCATTTGCACCATAAATTCCAAAATTCAGTAGAATCTTGGTAGGAGAGCCCACAACCTTCGAAACACCTGCATAATACTGCTTGGTGGGATCATTTGGATCCTGCAAAGTCGCGATCATTCCGTCGCAAAGCTCTGCACTGGATCCCACGGTCATCATGAATATGGGTTTAGCTGGGTCCGCGCTAACCGAAGTCATTGCTGATGCTGAGAAAGATTGAGTGGTCGGCGTCAAAAAGGTAAATGTTTGCGGCTCTGCCCCTGCCGTCGTATCAAACAAGTGTCCCGAACTAAGGGTGACTACATTCCCGGTAATGTTCGTAATGACAGCATGGAGATTTGGAGAATTTATCGGAGCCCCCTTTCCATCAATTTCCTCGCTCGACGGAGTGTTCATGTTCGAGCTAATCCATTTCGAAATCGAATAAGAATCTCCATCGGTGGATATCGGATACACTTGGCTTTCCACCCCTCCGCCTGTGGACAAATTGACTGTTCCCTTCGAGGTGTCTGCATTTGCAGAAGGCGCGAGCGTTAAAATATTGGTAACAGCGTCGTATGCACTAACACAGTACCCATCAGGAATCCCCGGTCCGGACATCGGCGAACCTATCCCATCCGCTGAGGTTCCTGTATCCCCAAAAGCCCTCTTCATCACGTCTTTCACCAATTGACTTTGAGCACTCAAATCGATCTTTAAGTTCGGATTAGCACCTAAAGGCGCTTGAAAAGTCGCCCGCACAATGCTCCCCCCTTTCAAGGTGAAATTATTTAACTGATACCCAGCCGAACCAGTCGTGTCTTGCGCTTGCCCAGAATAAATCACCATCCCAGCCTTCAATTTAGAAAGTTGCAAAGTGTCACTAATTTCGATGGTATTCCCTGAAAGCTTCCCAGCGACCTCGATCGGCAAATTACCTGCAGATTTTACATTGTACGATTTATTCGCAGGATTGTAGGCAACGGTCGTTGTAGCTCCATAAGTCCCCTGAACGCGCAATCCTCCCTGGGTCACAAGATACCCATTCGAATCAAAGCGAAAGTTTCCGGCTCGAGTCGCAAATGGGGTCCCCGCGCTGTTCTCCACTCGGAAAAACCCGGGACCCGCGATAGCCAGATCCGAAGTGGTCGTTGTCGCGGAAATTGTCCCTTGAGAAAAAGTTGCCGTCACGGATTGAACCTGCACCCCACCCCCGATTTGGGTTGGATCAATCTTTGCACCACCACCCGTTTCATTGGGAACGAGAGGCTTCAACAGGTTGTTGAAGGTATCCGAATAGTTCGCGTGGGACGACTTGTACCCCACCGTACTTACGTTCGCGATATTGTTAGAAATGACTTGAATGCCGTTTGAGAAGGCTCTCAGGGCACTGACTCCAACGTTGAGGGATGCTACGAGTGACATAGGAAACTATGGTTGAGGTTCGGATCGGGGACGAAATTACTGAGCGGAAGATGGATTCGTTACAGGAGAAACGGGCGGTGCACCGGGAATTTGAACACTGGTCACTAGGTTGGTAGCATAAGCGGTGCCATTCACGACGATCTTTGGACCATCTGCATCCAAATTTACCGCCGAGACCAGTCCCGTGATTGGCGCTCCACTCGCATCCGCAGCACTCAGAGTGACCTGCATCCCGATAAACTGGGAAGCAGAACTGATCGATTGCTGCTTGGTGAATTCCGAAAAACTCGTGTTCAAATCACGCGTCTGCTCCAAAGAGGCGAACTGAGCCATCTGCCCCATGAACTGCGCGTCCTCCATGGGCTTCAAGGGATCCTGGTTCTGAAGCTGGACAGTCAAAAGCTTGAGAAAATCATCCGCGTTAAGCTGTTGCTTCTTGGATGGCATTTTCAGTTCTGCCAACCTTTCCTGCACGGCGGGATCAAAGGAGGTGGCGAGTGAACCGGAGGTAGAAATAGACGAGGTGGTGGCCATGATTTTACGCGTAGAGGTTTAGACGACCGTTAGATATAATCGGAGTTAGTTTCGGCAGAGATTCTTCGGAAGGCAATTCCACTGAGGAAAAATTCTGAGGTGTCGACAATGCAGCGGCAGCGGCGGAATCCTCAAAAGCTTCTCTCTTTTCTGCCGCATCTCCACCACCCCCAGAAGAAAAGTCTAATCCTGACCTTCCTTCAAAAACCGTACTCGCAACCTTCAGGTCAGAAGGTTGCCGCTCGATAAATGCCGTCCAGTGGGATTCCAAAGCCTTCAGCAAACCGTGGGACTCCGCCTTGAAGGAGGCCTCCAGCCCAGCGGCCCCCATGCGCAGCTCCAATCCAATCGATGAACCATCGCGCAGACGCACTTCCATGGCCAAATGAGATGGATTTTCCGAACGCACCCGCTGAACCGCGTCACTAATCGTTTTCCAAAGTTCGAGATTCGAATTGGCCTGCCGAGCCGCCTCGACAACGGGCTTTGAGGAAACCTCCACTGGAAGCGAGTGACTCTGAGATTGAATCACCGAAGAGGGACCGGCGATGTCCGGTGTCGAAGACACCTTGGATTCCGCACTGTGAGAAATTGAAGAGTCCGAAGAGGACGACGTCGGAACAAATTCGAGAGAAGCCTTTCCCTTGGTAGATCCGCCGTCCCTACCGGATCCTGAGGAGGAAGACGTGGAAGTTGACGGCTCGGCGCTAGAGATGACCTTAGAGGTCAACGAAACCTGAATCCCTGAGGAAGACTTGCTCGATCCCTGTTGGTTGCGCTCACCCTTATCCTGAGAGGCAGAGTCGCCCGAGGAAGCTGCATTCTTATCCCCCTGATTCTGAGATGCCGAAACGACTGGCGGAGATCCCTGAGGACTACTGGAAAGCGGAGCCGTATCCGTTGGTTTGGACGCATCATCCCCTGCGGAGGAAATCTGAGCCAGAGTGGGCAGCGTAGAAATTGGAATCTCGGAAGCACCTTTCTGAAGAATGGCATTGGCATCGATCGTGGCCGCCGAGATCGAAGCTATGGCATCCGCCACCTTATTGGCCTGCAGGTTAGGATTCGAAATGGTCGGCGCCTCGGCCTGTGATTCCCTTGAGGATTTTGCGCCAACTCCGGTGAGTTGAGAATTCTGATTCAGAAGAAGCGACGATGCCCCTTTTGATAGTCCATTTCCGACCGACGCAGTAGGATCTTCGGGGTTACCAGTCAGGCTAGCGTTTTGTAAACTCGCCAAATCCTCAGGATTCACCGATCCCGAACCTACAGACGCGTCGACATTCAGACCAAAGCGACCTGCCGTCTGAAAAAGACGAATGGCCGACTGATCCATTACGGACGGTGTGCCACCGAGCTCTGTCTCTTGAGTCGAGGTTAATGCGGCAGAATTTTCCTGAGGCGCTGCAGCCTGCGCAAGGAGAGCGGCGGCGGCAAAAGCTGCCGCATCAAGCGCTGCATCAGCCGCGCTCAAACCCTGAGCCGCATTTACGTCACTTCTATTTTGATCTGCGTCCTTCGCAATCGAAACAGACGCGTCAATGTCCGAAATGGCTCCTCCATTATCCTGATTCGGCTCCGAGGAAGCACCTTGATCCACGACTCCCTGACCCGAGCTGGACCGTGAGTTTTCCCGAGCCACTCCCACATTCGATGAGGCAGAAGCAGAGTACTTTGATGCCCCTTGCCCCTTCCCCTGCGACGCTGAAACTACGCTCCCTGAGGACTTAGCTGCCTTGACGGCAACCGGAGAATTGTCGGAAGGCAAGAGGGAATGAAAATTATCTGGAGGATTAGCGTCCCGTTTTCCCAGATCATTAAGACGGCCCGAGCCCGGAATAATCTGAACTGGCGAAACTTCTGCAGATGGGGCGTCAACGACTTTCATTGGGCAACTTCCTTTTTGAGGGGCTTCATGATCCTCAACTTGTCCGAAATCCGAGCGGCCCGCTTGGCCGGGCTCTCTTCAGCCCCCTTATCTCCAGCGGTCGGCTTCGCCAACTCCCCGAGGAGGATCCCCACCTTGTCGACTTTCATCAGCGAAAATACCTTAACGACGGTGTCCTCCTCCATCTCTCGAAAAATCAAGGCCGCAGCACTCGGGGCCATTCCCTCATAGGTTTTGGCGAGATTCTTGAGGTTTTTCTCCTCATTCGCATGAACTTCCACAACCTTCGCATCCAGTTCTTGGCGCAATCGAACAATTTCCTGCTTCACCTTCTCCACTTCCTGACGCTCCGAAGTAATCAAGGTGAGTGAAGTGTCCAAGTCCTTCCGCCGACTCTTTAAATCCTCTTCCTGAGCCCTTAACTCCGTCACGAGTTCTTGGATCGCCTCTGAATTGAAATTCCACATCGGCGGCGGAACTTCGGTAAATTTTGCGTTCAACTTTTCTTCGGCAGTCTGAGGCGGCGGGGGTTGGGGGAGAGCCAGACGAGAGATCTGCTCAGGAATCTGCTTCATCAATAAAAAGCCAGACACAATGGCGCTAACCAGAAAACCGAGGATAACTTGAATAAGAGGCGAGCCCAACATAAAGTCTAGAATGCGAGAGACCTAGCTAACATACCATAACGAGCGCTCACCAGATCATCGATCGCACGATCCTCTTGTCTCTGGACCTCGTACTGATGCCGCTGCCCTTGCTTTTCTTTCAAACGCTCAAGCATCTGCGTTTTTTTGCGAGCCTCCATCCAAGCCTCATGGCGCACCTGCACCAACTGCACTGCGCGCGTTAAACGCTGAGAGACCGTCGTACAAAAGTCCTTCTGCTGCCGAATCGCTTGAATGAACAAAAGATGATCGTCGCGGTGCGTCAGCCCCTGACGTTTTTCGGTTAATTCGTTTTGCAGCCCCTCCAAATCAACCATCGCCTGCTCCAAAGCAGCCTCGCATCGATTCCTAAATCCAACCGCCTCGGCGTAACTCTCCTTCGCCGCATCTTCCTCACGACGACGCAGCATCAACACAGACTCAAGGTTGAATTTGAAGGGCTTCATTTGACTATGGATCCCATTTTATCCCAGGCCTCTTTTCTCGAGGAGATTTGCTCCATTGGT
>CANFNA010000038.1 GCA_947448395.1 Chthoniobacteraceae bacterium | reverse complement strand
GGCACGTTGGTAAGGATTCGCCCCCACAAAAGACGGCAGGAAGCTGTGGTGAATATTCATGATCTGGTTAGGCCACTTCGCACACAGCTTCAGGGGAACCACTTGCATGTAGCGCGCCAGCACAATCAAATCTGCCCGAGCCTGGGTCCAAATCGCATCCATCTGCTCAAAAGCCTCCTCCTTTTGTTCCGCACTCACTGGGATGTGGTGAAACGGAATCCCCTCGCGCTCCACAATGTCTCGGAAGGTTTCGTGATTGGAAATGACGCACGGAATTTCGAAATCGAGCTCGCCTGTGCGCCAACGCCACAGCAAATCCGCAAGACAATGCCCCAGCTTACTCACCATGAGAACCACCCGAGGCTTCGAAGTAGATGATCGAATGGACCACTCCGCGCCAAGCTCGGTGGCCATCGGAGCAAACGCGCCACGAAGGGCCTCCAGACTCCGTTCCAAAGTCCTAGTTTCAATCGCAAGCCTCGAAAAAAACCACCCTTCAGCGACATCCGTGAACTGGTGAACCTCCTCCAGGTTCCCCCCTTGATCCGCGACAAAGTTCGAAATTTTTGCGAGCAGTCCAACGCGGTCAGGACAGGAAAGTTTGAGAAGTGTCGTGGACATACAGGGATGGCCACGCAGTCTCGCACAAATCCGCCGGTTTTCGGAACGCCAAATTGCCTCTCCGTCATGAGCCGTTCTTTTCGTTTTTAATTCAAAACTGGTGGCTTTTCTGGCCGCGCTCGAGTGCAGTTCCTGATCTATGGCAGCAACCCAATCCACCATGCTTGCGCTGGGAACCCCAGCGCCCGCATTCGCGCTTCCAGACGTGCGCACCGGAAACACTCTCGATCTCACCAGTTTCGCAACCGACTCTGCACTCCTAGTCGTCTTCCTCTGCGCACACTGCCCATACGTTCTTCATGTCGCACCTGAACTGGCGCGGATTGCCCAAGATTATACCAACAAACCTCTCCACATCGTGGGAATCACTTCCAACGACATAGAGCAATACCCGCAGGATGCTCCAGAACCTACGGCCCAGTTCGCAAACACATACCACCTCCACTTTCCAATCCTCTACGACGCCTCCCAAGCCGTAGCTAAAGCCTATTCGGCGGCTTGCACCCCAGACTTTTTTTTATTCAACCCAGCACGCCACCTCGTTTACCGAGGACAAATCGACAGCTCACGCCCTCATCGCGGCCCCGATCGCCCTGGGATCGGCGAACTCAACGGCTCAGAACTGAGGGCTGCTATCGACTCGACCTTGGCAGGCAAAGCAGTTCCGGAGCCCCACCGACCAAGCATCGGCTGTAGCATCAAATGGCTGCCCGGAAACGAACCCAAATATTTCACCCACTAACCCCTTTTCCCCGATGGCCAAAGACATCGTTTATTTCGATCTCGAAACTCAACGCACCGCAAACGATGCGGGAGGCTGGGACAAGAAGCGCGACATGGGGATCTCACTCGCCGTGACCTATTCCACAGCGTCGGAAGAATACCGAATCTTTTCAGAAAAAGACGTCAACGCCCTCGTCGATCAACTCGTCCGTGCCGATCTGGTCGTCGGATTTAACGTGATCAATTTCGACTATGAGGTGCTAGCCGCATACACGATTCTGGACCTCGCCCACACAACGCGAACGCTCGATCTCCTAGTCGAAATTGAAAAGAAATTGGGGCACCGCCTCAGCTTGGATTCCATTGCTTCAGCGACTTTGGGAGTTGGGAAGACGGGTGACGGTCTTGATGCCATCCGCTGGTGGCGAGAGGGAAGGCTATTAGAGATCGCGGAGTATTGCTGCTTCGATGTGAAGTGCACAAAACTCGTGCACGAGTACGGCGCAAAACACCACGTGCTTCAATTCGTAGATAAATTCCAAAACCGCCGTAGCGTTCAAGTCGACTGGGACTGAGCACGAAAGACTTGCAAACGGCCGCGCTCCTTTACGGAACGAGCTGTACAGCCACGAGTTTCGTCCCGTCTTTGACAAACAACTTCCCATCAGAGTAAGCGGGTGAAGCCCAAGTTTTGCCAACGAAATGAGCTCGCCCGAGTTCCTCGTAATTGGCGCTGGAGGCTCGCACGAGGCGGAGTTCGCCAGTGGAATCCAGGACCAGAAGCGAGTCATTCACACCTGTGATACTCGCATAATCCCCAAACCCGGTTCCCTTCCATTTTTCGGCCCCAGTTTCGGCATCCAGACATAGCAAATCACATTTCGATCCTGAGCCGATAGTGAAGAAGTTTTTCCCCATTTGAATTCCGCTGCTGATCACCGTTTTGACGTTGGTATTTTCCCACGCGCGCTCGGTTTTCCATGCTCCAGCAGCCTGAGAAACTCTAAAACGAATCGTGCCAATGCTGGTCGAAGCCACCGTAACGGTATCGCCATCGATCACAGGCGTAGCGACATGCCGCTTGGCACCCGTCTTTAGAGGTTCTCTCCACAAAACCTTTCCATCTGCCACAGAAACGCCCATCAACGCATCTGCTGTGAAATGCACAGCCTGACGAAGGCCCGCGAGCGTCCCCACGACCACGCTTGAGTAGGCGGTATTATCACTCCCCGCCGCCCACAACTGGTTGCCCGTCTTCTTGTCAAAAGCGACCAAGGTTCCCTTCGTCGGACTTCCCACCGGAACCAACACGCGATCTCCATCCACCACCGCTGAACCGTTGTTACCATGACGCCGAGACGCCGTTTCTTTCGATGCAGGATCCGGGTTTTTGTTCCCGTACCAAACAGCCTCGTATTGTTTCTCAAAACTCACGCTCCAGAGGACTTTGCCTTCCTTCAAAGAAAGGCACTTAAATTCGCCACCGCAGGACTGAACATAAACACGGTCATCGTCAATTAACGGCGTGCAGCGAGGCCCTTCACCATAGGCATTTTGAAATTCGACCATCGGTCCAACCACAACCTTCCAAAGGGGCTTGCCCGTTGCCGCATCCAATCCGTGCGCCGTCTCCTGACCGTCCAACCCGTCCATGTACACCAAGATCCCCTTTGCCAAAACGGGAGACGATTGCCCAGGCCCCACCTGAGCCTCCCAAAGAACCTTCGGCTCCGCTGGAATCTTGTCCAACTTCACTTGCCCATCCTTAATGGATCCAGAACGTTCCGGACCGCGCCATTGCGGCCAGTCAGCAGCAGCCAAAGAAAATGTCTGGGACAGAATAACGAGAGCAACGAAGGGGCGCTGGAGGGAGTTCACCTCTCAAGGGTCTAGCCTTTCTTTGATCGCACGCAAGCCCCTGAAAAAACGTTCAAACGCTGAATTCCAAAAATCCAAATCGGGACGGAACGTGAAATTGCGCCAGACCCGTTGGCGACCACGCACTCAACTCCCGAGGGCATCCCTCGGGCCGGTCAATGCGAGTAAAGTTTGCGCGCCACCGCTCGCCCTGATCCGGAGGGCGGCTTGCAACGCTGTAAAATGGAATCGCCAGTTCTGCGTTCCATCCCAAAGCTGTCCGATAAGCCTTTGTTTTCAGTCCCTCGCAGCGCCACCGAAAATCCTTCCGATACCCGCTCCGGATCCGACGAATACACGCGTCCAGCACCGCATTGTTCAAATTCACCTCAAATTCAAAGTACATCTCGCCATCACCAACCGGATCTAGAAAAACCTCGACCACTTCCTCGGTGTACAGCGGCGCATCCCGCTCGGTGAGCGTCGCCCACGGCGACTCATCGGCGACCTCGAAAAGCACGTGCAACGCTGTCTCATCCCATCCTAAACGCAAAGCCGTCGGGCGCCTTGGAGAAGAACCCTTGACCACATCCAGCAGGGAAACGGCTTCGCCTCCATGCCATGAGTCACATTCCGAAGCGGTGGACTCCAATTCTAACTTCCGACGCACGCACCTCAATTCGGGCAGCGCTAATTGCATCGGCGAATAATTCAAAACCGCACACCGTTTTTATCGGGGCAATTTGATGTCCCCAGATGAGAATCCGATAAACAGCGCACCCAGAGCCGCTATCACCGACAAGGCCACCGAGACGATCATCACCGGATTCACCTTCTTTTTCAGAGGAACAAACACCCCAGCTGGATGCTTCGGCAAATCAAAGGATCCCGGAACCGGAAAATCCACAGCCTCAGCCTCGGCCTCTGTTTCATGAACCGCAGCCGACTCGGATTCGTAAAAGGCCTCCACCTGACCAAGATGAATCAACGATCCGGGCTCCAACTGATAGGCCACACCCTGCTCCAACGGATGTCCGTTCAAGAGCGTCGCGCCCTCGCCTACCAAGTCGGTAATCAGGTAACCGGTGACATCCAACGAAAGCTCCACGTGAGATTCCGCCACCGATTCGTGAGGAATGATCACGGTACTCGAAATCCCGCTTCCAATGGTTACGCTGGGAAGCGTCAGATCGAAGGGCATCTGGGTTCCGTCTGGGAAATTAACGGTAAGTTTGGACAGGGACATGGTTCCGAGGGGTTAAAGCGTCATGACTCTAGCGCGAAGCCGCGATCAGGTCAGCAAACTGTTGGAAGAAATAACTGGCATCGTTCGGGCCGGGTGCCGCCTCAGGGTGGTACTGAACACTAAAAATAGGGAAGGTCTTATGCCTCATTCCCTCCACGGTATGGTCGTTCAAATTGATATGCGTCACCTCAACATCCGAAGGCAAGGAGTCTGGATCCACTGCAAATCCGTGATTCTGGGCGGTGATCGTCACCTTACCCGTCTTTAAATCCTGCACGGGCTGGTTGCCGCCTCGATGCCCAAACTTCAATTTGAAGGTCTTGCCCCCGTAGGCATACGCGAGCATCTGGTGACCAAGACAAATCCCGAAAATCGGGAGTTTACCCATCAAATCTCGGATGTTCCGGTGAACATACCCCAGCGCCGCGGGATCTCCTGGGCCGTTTGAAAGGAACACCCCGTCAGGCTTAAGAGAAAGCACCTCCGAAGCCGCTGTGTCAGCCGGAACCACCCGCACCCCAAAGCCCTCCTGCCGTAACCGGCGAAGGATGTTTTTCTTAATCCCAAAATCATACGCCACAATCCGGTGTTTGATGGGAGGCAACGGCAGAAAACCCTGTCCATGCTCGTCAACTTGCACCCCCTCCCCGAGGACCGTTGTCCACTCCCTAGACTCTTGGTCGCTTGGATCCCAATCGTAGGCCGCTTTCGGCGTCACCTCTCGGACAAAATCCTGTCCCACGACTCCGACTCCCTCAACCGCCCGACGAATCACTTCCGCCGGGTCTGAAAGTTCCGTTGAAAGACACCCCTTCATCGCCCCTTTATCGCGCAAATGGCGCGTTAATGCCCGGGTGTCGACAGATTGGATGCCTGGCACGTTCCAGCGCTTCAGATAGGCATCCAGCGTCTCTTCGCACCGCCAATTGCTCGCCACCGGACTGAGAGATTCGATCACAAAACCTCGTACATGCGGGGAGGCACTCTCCTGATCGAGAGCATTCACCCCGTAGTTCCCGATTTCGGGATAAGTCATTGCAACCATCTGCCCACGGTACGAGGGATCCGTGAGGACCTCCTGATACCCCGTCATCGAAGTATTAAAACAGACTTCTCCGACCGTGGTCCCGGTCGCCCCAAAGGATTCGCCGATAAAAGTTCGGCCGTCTTCCAAAGCAAGGATCGCGCGCATTTCGTCGAAAGGATGCCCTCCCGAACGGGATGGGCGAGTAAAATTTCGGCTCTTTCCATCCACACGCTCGATCTTGTCCATGAAGCTTTTTGCTCGCTCTCAATAGAAACCTACCGCTTCAGTCTGGAATCCCTTTCACTCATGGAGAATTCTCAACCCTCGGAGCCCGAAACTCCCAACCCCCATTCAACGCCGGAAGGCTCTCACGCCTCCGCTCAGGACGGAATGGATCACGCGCACCCGCATTCCTCAGCGACCGACTCCAAAGGCGAGAACCCCTCTGAGGGAACGACCTCAGAAGCCTCTGAACCCGAGCGCTCTCCAGATATTACACCAGAGCCTGGGTCCCTCGAAGATTTTGCCATTCGCTCTCAACGAGCCCGCCTCAGCTTGGAAGAAGAAGCCCAAGCAGGCACCCTCCTAAAGGGGATCCTCCTCGGCGGCAGAGCTGAGGTGGCTAGAGCCATTCAGGTCATCCCGTCCCTTCCGTGGATCATCACAGTCCAAGGCACTGCCGCTGCCTGGCCTGAGATGAAACCCTCTTTCCGCAGCCAGCTCCTCGCGGGGCTCGCTAAAGCAGAAGGTGAAGGTGCAGCCCGAGTCCGACTCAGTCTGGCTAGGGGACTTTTCAAGGTAGACTCAGCCGCCACGATGAAGCTGATTCTCCTCACCCTCAAGGTGATGCGAGATAAGTCCACGGGGTTGCTCATCGGCAAGGGCGCCCCGCTGTTCGCAAACGTCCTGATCGGACGGGGAAAAGCATGGGCCCTCCAACTCCCCACCTCGGAATTAAAACCCGCAGAGCTCGATTTGCTGATCAACGCTGCTTTGCATGCCGCTTTCCATGCTCCTCAGGCCCCCATCACTCAACTGAGCATCCTCAGATGGGCCGGAGCCATGGACAGGCTAAACGGACGTCCCGAAGCACTCACTCAACTCATCACTCGGGGCATCGCCAAATGGAGCGGAAAATGGCAACACTCTCTCCGCAAGGAAGTTGAAAATTTTCCAGACGCGTGGCTAGAGGTCCTTAAGCCAACGCCTCAGACACCCTCAGTCCAATCCGAGCCTGCAGAAATACCCTCCGGAGAGTCCGAATCCCATCCCGAGGAAGATAGAGAGGAAAAGGAACAGAACGGTGAAGCCCCTGAATCCCCCTCCCGAGATGAACGCACTTCGGAGAATCCAAAGGATGAGGAATCGACCGACAAGGACGAAGAGGATGAGGACGACGAAGAGGAAGACCAGGACGAACCCGATTCCAGAAGAACCTCGGGGGCTTCAGAAAGAAAACCCCGCCCAGTCTACGTCTCCAAAACCGTCCCATCCCAAAATCACCACCAGACTCACAACCAAAACCAAACTTCCGCCGGTTCCGCTGGCGGGCAAAGACGCGGTGGCCCAGTGCAACACTTCAATTTGTCGGACACTCTCCGGCAAATTGAACAGTACGCCAACGGTTTGCGTTCCGAGCTGCAATCCACCCAGAAACAACTCCGTCAAAGAGAAGACGACCGCCGTTCCCGAAGGCCGGAACGCCCATCGGCGCCAATCGTCTCCGGGGAACCCTCGATCGAAGAACTCGCTCGGCTCAATCAGCAACTCGAAAGCCGGAATGCTGAACTTGCCGCCCGAATTGAAGAACTAACCGCAGACAGCGAAGATCGCGCCGCCAGTCGGGGCCTCATCACCGATGCTCCAGCTCCCGATATAAACACGGAACTGAGAACCTTGCTGACCTTCAAACTCCGCGAGGATTTCGAAGACTTCAAAGCACTCGAGGAAGCGGGAAAAGACTTGGTGGTGCAACAACACTACCAAAGCGTTCTAAGACACGTTTTCGAGGTGCTTGAGCAGGAGGGCTTTAATTTTCCTCCCCTTGAACAACGCTCGGAATAGTGGCCTTAACGGGTGGCCCTCTTCGTAAAGAGGGCTCACCCTCATCGTTTCCGAGCCAGAAATTCAACTAGCTGTTGAGCCATCCGCGGTCCAATTCCATCCAAAGCCGCAATCTGTTCAAGCGAAGCGTTCCTCAGGCGTGTTACCGAACCGAAGTGTCCCAAAAGCAGCGTCTTTCGGCGAGTCGACATGCCCGGACAATCGTCCAGTACACTCTCTGAAATCCGACGTTTCAGCAGCAATTGGTGGTACCCATTAGCAAACCGGTGAGCCTCATCTCGGATCCGCTGAAGCATCCTAAGCGCTCCGCTAGAATGCGGCAAAGCTAGAGGCATAGGCCGACCCGGTCTGTAGATTTCCTCAAACTCCTTTGCTAGACCGATGATCGGAACCTCTTGGAGACCCAAGCGCTGCAATTCAGTGCACGCGGACGAAAGCTGCCCCTTCCCTCCATCTACAATAATCAGATCCGGCAACCGCACGGCCGCCCTCAATGCCGCCTCCGCTTGAGGCTCCTGCGTCTCGCTAAAATCCACCCAAGGCCCATCACCATCCTCCCCGTCGGAATGATCCCGCTCCGCAACTCGGAGCGATCCTTCCCTCAAAACGTGCGCGTAACGACGGCGAACCACCTCCGCCATGCTTGCAAAGTCATTCTGACCTTTCACGGAAGTAATCCGGTAGCGCCGGTAGCTTTTCTTGTCCGGCACCCCTTCACGAAAACAAACCATCGAGGCCACGATATAAGTCGAAGAGATGTTCGAGATATCGAAACATTCCATGTGCCGCGGAGGCCCTTCGAGTTGAAGCACCTCCTGCAACTCGCTCAGATCACTCACCGGATTAATCGTGCTCGGCAAGGATAGCCTTGTGAATTTGCGAGTCGGCGCCGTCGTTTTACGCAAGTCGTCCAGCATGTTTCGCAACTCCGCAGCCCGCTCGAAATCAAGTCGCTCCGCCGCACTGAGCATCTCCTTTTTCAGCTCTTCTAAAAATTCCTTGGATTGCCCACTCAGAAAATCACACGCCCGATCAACTCTTTCCCCGTACTGAATCGCTGAGACATCGGAAAGCTTCATCGGCACTTGGTAGGTCGAACTTTTGAGCTCCCGCTCCGATGGATTCCCTCGACCAAAAGTCAGCACTCCAAATTTTTTCCTTAAAAACGCCATCGTTTGCCGCAGCGCAGAGGAGTGCACAAAAGGTCCAAAATAAAGCGACCCATCCTCAACACGCTGCCGAGTAAAACGGAATCTCGGCCACTCCTCCGACGGATTGACCTTCACCAACAAAAACCCTTTGTCGTCTCGGAACGAAACATTGTAACGGGGCCGAAACTCCTTGATCAGGCGCCCCTCCAACAGCAACGCCTCTGGTTCCGTTAGAACCGTGTGCCATTCCAAATCCCAAATACTATCCAGCAATGCCCGCGTCTTCGGATCCCCCTTCATCCGCTTTGAAGGCATGAAGTACTGAGAAACTCTCCGCTTCAAATCCCTAGCCTTCCCAACGTAAATCACCCGGTTAAACCGGTCGCGCATCATGTAAATCCCAGGCCGATGCGGAAGGTCCCGCAGTTTGGGACGCAAATCCGGCCGCTCTCGCGGAACGGAAATTTCCGAGTCTAACTGAGGATCAGCCATGCCCCTAGTCTCACCTAGGGGAAGCCGATCCTCAAGTCCCTGCCAACTGCAGAATAAAACCCCCAAAGGGAGCGCGAAGCCGCCCTAGAGCCTGTGGTATTCCTGCAAGGTCTGAACCCTCAACCCGTGCTCTCGCAAAGCACGAATCCCGTCCAAACTCGCCCTCGCCGCACGCAAAGTCGTCATCACGGGAATCCGAGCACTGTTCGCCGTCGAACGAATCCTCACCTCGTCTTCGCGAGCACTCTTGCCAGAGGGAGTGTTAATGATCAGTGCAATCTCTCCATTTTTGACTAGGTCGAGTGTGTTTGGACGCCCTTCGCCAATCTTAAATAGCGTCTCAACCGGCACCCCGGCCTTCTTCAGAGCCGCCGCAGTCCCTCCCGTCGCCAAAATCGTGAATCCCAGCTCGGAAAATCCACGACCGATCTCAACCGCACGCTCCTTGTCCCGGTCTGGCACACTCATGAAAACCTTGCCTGATTGCGGAAGGGGAGGCTGGGCAGCCATCTGCGCCTTCGCGTAGGCAAGCCCTGCAACAGAATCGATCCCCATGACCTCTCCTGTGCTCCTCATCTCCGGTCCGAGCACGATATCCACCCCAGGGAACTTGATGAACGGGAATACCGCTTCCTTCACCGAAAAATGCGGAGGAATCACCTCTTTGGTGAAGCCCAACTCCACAAGTGTTTTCCCTGCCATCACCTTCGCTGCCAGCTTCGCAAGAGGAACCCCAATCGACTTCGATACAAAAGGCACTGTTCGCGAAGCCCTCGGATTCACCTCGAGGACGTAAACCACCTCGTCCTTCACCGCGAACTGCACATTCATCAGCCCGCATACATTCAGTTCCAACGCCATCTGCTTCGTGGCGCTGGCAATGTCTGCCCTCACCTTGTCGCTCAAACTAAACGGAGGAATCACGCAAGCACTGTCGCCTGAGTGAATCCCAGCCTCCTCGATATGCTCCATGATGGCACCAATGACCACGGTCTGACGGTCTGAAATGCAGTCTACGTCGACTTCTGTGGCGTCCTCCAAGAAACGGTCCACCAGAACAGGCCGCTCAGGGCTCGCTTCCACAGCAGTCCGGATGTATCGCCTCAAATCCGCCTCATTGTGAACCAATTCCATCGCACGCCCCCCCAATACAAACGAGGGGCGCACCAACACTGGGTACCCGACCTTGGCGGCAACCGCGACAGCCTCGGCTTCATTAGTCGCCGTTCCGCCGGGGGTCTGCTTAATGCCCAGCTTGTCTAGCATCGCGGAGAACAGCTTGCGGTCCTCCGCAATCTCAATGCTCTTCGGCGAAGTCCCTATGATCGGGATGCCCGCCTCCGCCAGTCCATTAGCCAAGTTCAGAGGCGTCTGCCCGCCAAATTGGACAATCACGCCCCAAGGTTTTTCCTGCTCACAAATATTCAGTGTGTCCTCAAGCGTCAGCGGCTCGAAGTACAACTTGTCACTAGTGTCGTAATCGGTCGAAACGGTCTCGGGATTCGAATTTACCATGATGGTTTCAAAACCTAGTTCCTTCAACGCGAAGGCCGCGTGCACACAGCAATAATCAAACTCAATCCCCTGCCCAATCCGGTTGGGACCTCCACCCAAAATCATGACCTTGCGTTTCTCCCCACCACGGGCCTCATTTTCACTGCTGTAACTCGAATAGTAATAAGGAGTGTAAGCCTCAAACTCAGCGGCACAGGTATCCACCAACCGATAGTCAGGCACCACACCCGCCGCCTTCCGCGCTGCTCGAACGTCCCCTTCCGAAGACCCTGTCGCCAAAGCAATCTGGCGATCCGAAAAACCCTTCTTCTTTGCAGCACGCATCGCCTCTGCGGAATCCAACGCTCCCGACAGGGACCCTCGCTGCTCTTCCGAAATCTGACGGAGATGTTCCAGAAACCAACGGTCTATCTTCGTTAAAGCCCATACCTCCTCAACACTCATTCCCTTCGCAAAAGCCTGTCCTAAAAAGAAAATCCGCTCCGCATTCGGCACTGAAAGTTTCCGCCGCAGCGTGTCCTCATCCACCGACTGCTCCGCCCCATCTCCAAGCAAACCAAACCGCTTGATTTCAAGACTGCGCAGCGCCTTCTGCATTGATTCCTTAAACGTGCGCCCGATGGCCATCGCCTCTCCAACGCTCTTCATCTGCGTCGTAAGCGTCGTGTCCGCTTGCGGAAATTTCTCGAAGGTAAATCGAGGCACTTTCACCACGACATAATCAATCGATGGCTCAAAGCATGCCGGAGTCTCTCGCGTGATATCGTTGCGAACCTCATCCAGCGTATACCCGACAGCGAGTTTGGCTGCGATTTTCGCAATCGGAAAACCGGTCGCCTTCGAAGCCAATGCCGAAGAACGCGAAACACGAGGGTTCATTTCGATCACAATCATCCGGCCCGTATCCGGATGAACGCAGAACTGAATATTCGATCCTCCAGTCTCAACCCCAATCTCGCGAATCACCGCAAACGACGCATCGCGCATCCGTTGGTACTCCTTGTCCGTAAGCGTCTGAGCCGGCGCCACTGTGATGGAATCACCCGTGTGGACTCCCATCGGATCAAGGTTCTCGATGGAGCAGACAATCACGCAGTTGTCCGCGCGATCACGCATCACTTCCATCTCAAACTCCTTCCACCCAAGTAAACTCTCCTCAATCAACACCTCGCTAACAGGCGAAAGATCAAGTCCGCGCTCCACGATCTCCTCAAACTCCTCGCGGTTATACGCAATGCCGCCCCCCATTCCCCCAAGCGTAAAGGCAGGCCTGATGACCAGCGGAAAAGCGCCAATCATCGCAGCAGCAGCGCGCGCCTCCTCCACAGTATGCGCAGTGCCAGAGCGCGCAACCTCAAGACCGATCTTGATCATCGCCTCCTTAAACGCCTGCCGATCTTCGCCCTTGTGAATGGCCTCCGCCTTCGCGCCAATCATGAGCACCCCGTGCTTTTCTAAGACCCCCTTCGCCACCAGAGACATCGCACAATTTAGCGCCGTCTGTCCCCCAAGAGTGGGAAGCAGGGCATCAGGCTTTTCACGCTCGATGATCCGTTCCACCACCTCAGGTGTAATGGGTTCAATATACGTCCGGGGCGCAAACTCCGGATCGGTCATAATCGTGGCCGGATTCGAGTTCACGAGGACCACCTCGTACCCTTCTTCCTTCAGGGCTTTGCAGGCTTGCACCCCCGAATAGTCAAATTCACACCCCTGACCAATAATGATGGGGCCGGATCCGATGAGTAAAATCTTGTGGATAGAGGTGTCGCGAGGCATGGGCAAAGTGCGCCGAGGTTTAGCAGACACCCACTCGGGGGGCAACGGCGACAAGGCCTCAACTCGCACGTTTTTTTCTCCCATCCATTTCACTCAGAGAGGCCCCTGAGTGAAATCGGCTCCAAACTATTCCCTCCTCCACCTTCCAGTCTTTCACGGATCGAAACCTTGCCCCATCCTTAGCCGATGGGTTTCCGAATCGATCCGCACGTCCACTCGTTCTTCTCAGGAGATGGCAGCAGCAGCCCTGAATCTTTGATCGCCTCTGCGAAACGCAAAGGCCTGCACGGGTTTGCTCTCACAGACCATAATACCTGCGATGGATGCCGATATTTGAGGGATCGCGGGGCGCTTCGCGAAGATGGAGAGCCAGTAGAAGGTTTTCTGGTCATTCCTGGCGTGGAAGTCTCTACCGCCGAGGGCCATCTCTTGTGCTTAGGGGTCTGGCTGCCAAACGGACTGAAAGGCACTCCAGCCGCCGAGGTGATCGAAATGGTTAAGTCGCAAGGTGGAATTGCCATCCCCGCCCATCCTTATGACCGCACTCGCGCTGGAATCCGAGAAACGGTTCTCCAAACGTTGAATATGGATGGTCTAGAGGTTTTCAACGCCGCAACGGCCCTCAAACGCCATAACGATAGTGCGTTGGAATACGCAAAAAGCAGGTCCCTGCCGATGACTGCTGGGAGCGACGCCCATCATTGTGGCGCCATCGGCCAGTCTTATACTGTTTTTCCAGCCGAGAAGCTCTCAACCCCAGCCATCCTTGCATCCCTTTCGCAGGGAACCGAACTCCACTGTAAACGGCTAAACTTTCGCCAATCCCTCCGAAAAACCCTTCAAAACTGGTTTCGGATCCGAAAAAAACACACCTACTGACCCTCGGACGACCCCGGTTTCACCGCCTCCTGAGAGGCCGGTTCCTTACCGTTCCCGTCCTTGAGAGCCTTTTCCCGAGCTTCCGCATCGGCCTCCTGCGCCTTGCGCATCTTCGCCTCCTCCCGCTCGATCTCTTCATCATTGCGATCGAAGTCCATGCTCTGGGGATATCCTTTCAGCGGCTTACCCGTTGCGGCATGTCGCAGTTCTACGGTGTGAGGGCGGCCATCGCGCACCCACCACGGCATCTCAAATCGGAATCCATGCCGTCCATTCCCGTAGCCCCGATCCAAAAGATCCTGACGGAAAATATCGGCATTGCTCTCGGCCACAATCGCATCATCCAGAACAAGGTAAACCTTCACAGGAAGCTTCGGACTGGATCGCTCCCACATCACCCCCAAGATCTCCGTGCCGTCGATCTTCTCGACCCTCCAATCCGTTTCCGGTGGTGGTGGCGGCGTTAAGCGTCCAGAGAATAAAAGCAGACCAAAGGCGATCGCGTGAAAGGTGAGCAGAATATCGACCCCTGTTTGCCAAGGCGCGTTGCCCCAGACTTTTCTCTCCTTATTCCAACGAGCAAACCAGTCGTAACCGCTCAACAGCCCCGCATGAAAGATCCCGTAGAGAATGTAATGTAGCGTGAGCCCGTGCCACACGCCCATGAGTCCAAACGTGACAAACAATCCCACGTAAGACGCCGTGTGCTTGCCCTTGAACCACTTCGCCTTGGAAGCAGCCAACAGAAACCGCATGTAAACATGGTCGCGAAACCAAAAAGAAAGAGAGATGTGCCAGCGATTCCAAAAATCGCGGATGTTTTTTGAAAGAAAGGGCAAGTCGAAGTTCTCAGGAGCATGAATCCCTAAAATCCGGGCCACCCCGATCGCAAACGCGCTGTACCCAGCAAAATCAAAAAACAGGTAAAACGTGTAAGCATACATGTAACCCAAAAGCTTACAGCCGCCCCATCCGACGCTGACGTTGTCCATCCAGTAAGTTTTGATCAGCGCCGCGATGATGAACTTGTAGAGAAAACCGCGCGCAATTCGCTGCACGGCAAACTCCAAGTCATCCAAAAACTCAGCACGCGTCCGGATTTTCTCCCAATCCTTAACGAAGCGTCGAAACCGATCGACAGGCCCAGACGAAAGAGTCGGAACAAAAAGGATATAGGCAAAATACTGCTGAAGCGAAATTTGCTTCAAAAGCCCATCCTGAATGGAGAATAGCACATCCAACGACCGAAAGGTCACGTAGGAGATTCCCATGAATCCAAAAACCGTGTGGGCAAAGAGAAAGGGGATCACTTTCGCCGATGCCAACGGCAATATGGAAAGTCCCATCACAGGCCAGAAAAACGCCGGTCGTCGCCACCTGAGAAAAACCACCGCCAAAACAGCCTGATAAACCGTGTAGCCCAAAAGCAAATACAGCTCCCGCACGTGCAAATCAGGACGCAAAGCTACGGTCCCAGTCCCCTGAAGAACCAAAACCAGGGCCATCACGGACAGTGTCCACCATTTGTTTAAACGCCCCCAGAGCCCCGCCAAAATAAACGGGACTAAAATATAGAGCAGCCACCCAAAGTAGGTGAAATCAGCGTAAGGGACCATTCCAGCAGCAGGGGGGTTCTGAGAAAAATGGAATCCTCGAACAGGTTTAACCGAGGCGCTCCGCTAATTTGCGGCGATCAGCCTTGCCATTGGGAGTCATGGGAAAGGCATCCAAAAAGAAAAATTTTCTCGGAAGCATATACGCAGGCAAGCGCTCCCCCAGCGCCCCCTTTAGTTTTGCAGAAACCTCAAAATCACTGCCCTCCTTCGGCCCCGATAACACCACGAAAGCCGCCAAAGATTCCACACGCCCCTGCTTTTGAACCGGCAACACCACCACATCTGCAATCTCGGGTAACACCCTCAAATTCGCCTCCAAATCCCCCAACTCAATGCGATACCCATTCACCTTCACCTGTCCGTCCATCCGCCCCTCAAAGAAAATCAACCCCGCCTTCGCCCGCCCCCAATCTCCCGTCCGATAGCTCGGTTGTCCTTCGCGCACTCCAAACACAGTCGCCGTCAGTTCCGGTTTTTTGAGGTACCCAGGGCTGACATTCGGACCCACGATCACAATCTCCCCGCGCTCCCCCTCCTGCACTTCGGCGCCCGACTCGTCTACAACAATCACTCGCGTTCCCGGCATTTCATATCCAACAGGCAATGGCGAATACTGAGTCAACAAAGCATGATCAACACGCACCGAGGTGGTGGCTACCGTGGCTTCGGTTGGCCCATAAGTATTCCACACCTCCGCCCCTGCAGCGCCAAATCGCTCTAAAAGCTGCGACGCCGTCTCTGGAGCCAACGTTTCCCCGCAAAATAGAAACCGACTCAAATTCGGGAGCATTCCTGAATGAAACCCCTTTTCGATCAAACACATTTGGGCAAAGGAAGGCGTTGAAACCCATGTGGTCACACCGGAGTCTCCAAGACGCTGGTAGAGGAGCTTCAGGTTGGACAGCTCCTCCTTAGTGACGCTCGCCAAAGTTCCCCCCGTCGTCAGACTCCCGTACAAGTCCATCACGGACAAATCAAAGGAGAAGGGCGCCTGATTCAAAAACACCTCTCCTGCCCTCTTGAAAAGATGCTCCGTACAGAGCCAATCAACGAATGCAGTCAGATTTGAAAGCGTGATCACTACCCCCTTTGGCTCCCCTGTACTCCCTGAAGTAAACAGGACATAAAAGGGATCTGATCCTTCCACTCGCCTCCGTGGCTTTCTCCCTTCGGCCGGAGGTAACTGTGAGAGCACTTCAGATACCTCGCCGGGCGTCAAAACCAGGGCAGCCCCAGAACCCTCCACGATTTTCGCGATGCGCTGTTCGGGAATCGATACGTCCATCGGCACATAAGGCCGCCCAGCCTTCACCGCGGCTAAAAACGCTACCAACATTTCAGGCTGCTTGTGCCCGTGAACCGCGACAGGCCCTTGCTTTTCCGCCAGTTTTTCATCCATCCAGAGCGCCAAAGCATCCGACTGGGCCACTAATTCCCCCCAAGTGAGCACTCGCCCTTCACTGGTGTGGGCCGGTCGCGTTGGACATTCAATCGCCCAACGGTCAATTCGATCAAGGAGGTGTGAGGAGTCTGGCATGGTCAGCAATCTTTGGAAAAAGCCCACGGAAGTTCTTTAGAGAACCGCTTCCTCTTGAGAAAAAGGAAATGAAATCCGAGCGCATCGACTTGGGGCTTTCAGAACTCCTGATAAACAAAGGGCGGCGTAGAAAAATCTCCGCGGCCGTACATCAGGATCAAGGCCATAAATAAGAGAAGATAATAAAGGGTCTGCAAAGCAATCTGCACCCTAGGCCGCTCCTCCAGCCACTTCTGGATTTTCTGCCAGCTCACGAAGCCAAGCGACGTTCAACATCCGCCACAAGCAATGCAGGAGTCGCCCAAGCCTCCCGCTCAAATTCCGCAGGAGAAATGTCCACCCCCAAGTCACGCCCCAGCGCAACAATCAACTCAACCGTTTTCATCGAGTCGAGAATCTGGAGATCATACAAAGCCAAGTCCGGCTGTGACTTGACTTCATCCGTCTCTGCAACCGTCGCTAAAATGTCCAAAATCTGATCTTTCATGGAAAATTCCTGTCCTGAAAAAGAATCGATGATCAATACAGCGGCATTCCCTGCGAAGCCACCGGCTTCGAAATTACAGGGCGCCCATGGAAGAAATCATCCATGGCCTTGTTGTAATACCACCACCCCTTCGAACCAATATGATCGGAATGATCCACAAAGAATGTGGCATCCCGCTCGTGATCCTCAAAATAAACTAGAGGCGTACCGTATTTAGCAACCATCTGACGCAACCGAACACCATATTCAACCCAGCCCTTTTGAGAGACTCCCTCCGCCTCCAAAACGTCCGCATGGACCGGCATCGATAACACCAACGGACTCGCGCCGGCCTCCTTCAAAAGTCTCAGAACCAACTCAAAGTCCCGCCATTCTTGCGCTTTTTTTACCACCCCCACGAAATGTGAATCGCCGTCTCCAAGCCGGCGCGTCACTTTCAGCGGCCTCTTTTTCGATCTCTGCGCAAAGGCCTTAGAACTTTGATCAGCCGTTAGAAAGAGCTGATCCCAATTCACAGAACCGCCACGCTTCGTGAGTTTAATGAACTTCCTTGGATGCCCTTCACTCGCCTCTTGAGCATCCAACAAGGCCGATACCGCTTCTGCATGATCCTGCATTCGTCCCACAGCACGATCGAGTAAGGCAATAGGCTCTACCAAAGTCATCATTAACCGATCGCTCCATTCACCGGAGGCTACTCGGCGTAACGCAAATTCCAAAAACCAGTCCCCCTCATAAGCCTTGTCATAAGCCAGAAGTTGATTGGCCGCCTCGCGTTTCAAATCATCACTGAAACGATCACTCCAGAGAAACTCCTTCGTCTGCAATTTAGACGAATTTCCTTCAAAATATTTCGGATCTACATTCTCCGTTTGGAAAAAACTCGGGGAAAGAGACAAAACCAGTTTCTTTCCGCGCAAGGACTCCCCAGCGGCACCCAGTTTCTGGAGGACTGAGAGTGAAGTCGTCCCTGCCTTTCCCACCGGAAACACCGAAAAACCAGTCGGCAGATCCGCAAAGAAGTCCACCCCTTTCATCGGCACATCCGGAATCAACTCGGAACTGCCAAACATCACCAAAGTATCCGGACGCGAAAACGCTTCTTTAATCAACGTCACACCATGCAACTTGGCGTCACAAAACTCCGGAGCCGCTTTATGCAAAAGTCTCTCCTGAAGACTTTTACCCCATATCCAGCCAACCCCAAGGAACGTTGACAATGCGCACAATGCCAAGAAGCAGGCAAATAGGTGCGGCCTAACCACAGTGGGACCAGGTTTCATATTCGGGGGGTGGGGTGGTCCTCAGGGGAGCTGAGGGTCTTCTAATATAGGGCAAAGCCCCGACAACTCCAGCCCAATTAGAGCCCCAGCATCAAGCGCACGGGATTCTCCAGACACTCTTTGATCTTCACCAAAAAGGTCACCGCCCCTTTGCCATCAACCACGCGGTGATCGTACGAAAGCGCCAAATACATCATCGGACGAATCACCACCTGACCGTTCACAGCCACTGGCCTTTCCTGAATCTTGTGCATTCCCAAAATCCCACTCTGGGGAGGATTCAAAATCGGGGTGGAAAGAAGCGATCCATACGTTCCTCCGTTAGAAATCGTGAACACGCCCCCTTGAAGATCCTCAAACTGAATCTTCCCTTCCCGAGCCTTGAGCGCATAGTCCGCCAGCGCCTTTTCCAACTGCGCAAAAGACTTCTGATCCACATCGCGAATCACAGGAACCATCAACCCTTTATCCGTCCCAACCGCCACCCCGATGTCGAAGTAGTGGTTCTCAATCATATCGTCCCCATCAATTCTGGCATTGATAGACGGCACCGATTTCAAGGCACTCACCACGGCCTTGATGAAGAAGCTCATGAATCCAAGCTTCACACCAAACTCCTTGGTGAACGCGTCCTGCATCTCAGCACGCAGCTTCATCACAGCACTTAAATCACACTCGTTAAACGTCGTTAAAATGGCCGCCTGATGCTGTGCCATCACCAATTGAGCGGCAATCTTCCGCCGGAGCGGAGTCATTTTCTTTCGACTCATCCGGCCCTCCGGCGCTGGATGGGAGGGTTCTCCACTCGTTTTTAGAACTCCAAGCGCGTCGTTCGCCGCCGACACTGCCTCGCGCAGCGAAGACGCGGAGGCTGCTTGATGCACCACGGGAGCAGACACCGCAGGCGCGCTGGAAGCAACTGGAGCAGGAGCGGCGGTCTTCTTCTTGGAAGAAGAAGACTCGGCCTTGGACTCCGAAGAAGCAACCGGAGCAGATGACTTCACAGGAGTAGGAACGGCAGCAGCCTGTTCGCTCGACGGTTCAATCACCGCAACCACCTGACCAACCGCAACCTCCTCCCCAGCCTGAACGCGAATTCTGAGAATCCCTCCACATTCCGCGGTGAGATCCGTAGAAACCTTATCGGTATCCAAGGTGAGAATGGTTTCTCCAGCGACTACGCTTTCGCCGTCGGCTTTATGCCATACGGAAAGCAAACCGCTACTGACGGATTCTCCAACGGTAGGAATTTTTACCTCGTGACTCATGACGATGTTTTGAAAAAGGGTGAAAAGGAGTTGAACTGAAAAATCAAACTGAACTTATCCGATAGAAAAAGCATCCTCGACCAACTGAGCCTGCTGAACTTTGTGGATGGCCAAAGCCCCAACAGCCGGACTGGAACTAGCCTCCCGTCCAGCATACGCGACCTCCTTCTCAACAATTTGCGCAAGATCCCAGCGCAGAAAGTTCCAGGCACCCATGTTTTGGCTTTCTTCCTGACACCAGACAAACGTCTTGGCCTTCTTGTACTTTTTGAGCAACGAAGCCAGCTTCTCACGATGCAGGGGATACAACTGCTCAATCCGCAGAAATGCGGTATCGGAACGTTTGTTCGCATCCCGATAACGGAGAAGATCATAGTAGACTTTCCCCGAGCAAAAGATGACTCGACTCACTTTATCCGCCGTCCCAAGGAGGGGGCCGGGGAGAATTTCCTCAAAATGGCCGGAGGTAAAATCCGACTCTTGCGAAACGCAATCCGGAGAGCGCAAAAGACTCTTAGGAGTCATCACCACTAATGGCTTCCGGAAGGCGCGTTTCATCTGTCGGCGCAACGCATGGAAATACTGCGCCGGCGTGGTGAAATTGCAGACTTGGATGTTTTCTTCAGCGCACAGCTGCAAAAACCGCTCCAATCGAGCACTAGAGTGCTCCGGACCCTGCCCCTCGTACCCATGAGGAAGCAACAGGACAATGCCACTCGGACGCTGCCACTTGGACTCACCGGCCGCAATAAATTGATCAATCATGATCTGCGCCCCGTTACTAAAATCGCCGAATTGAGCCTCCCAGAGGCAAAGCAACTCGGGGTAGTGCAGCGTGTATCCGTAGTCGAATCCCAAAACGGCCGCCTCGCTGAGGAGCGAGTTGTAAACATTAAACCGAACCTGCTCAGGCAAAACGTGCTGAAGCGGCACATGCCGTTCGCGAGTACGTTCATCGTAAAGCACCGCATGGCGGTGAGAAAACGTGCCGCGTCGGCAGTCCTGCCCCGATAAACGCACAGGAGTTCCTTCCGCAACTAACGAGCCAAATGCGAGCGCCTCGCCAAAACTCCAATCGTAACCAACCCCCTCCTTCCAAACACTCTTGCGCTTGTCCAAAAACATTTTCTTCAACCGCGGCAGCATCTGAAACCCTTCAGGCAGCGTCGTTAGGGTCTTGCAGACCAAATCCAACTGCTTCTTTGAAATCGCAGTTTCCGCGGGCTCGAAAGAAAACGGCGGCTGAAAGACTACGTTGGAATGAGAGAACTTATTTAACTCCTTGTTCTGCTCCGCTTCTTTCACCTCAGCAAAGGCCGACTCATAGCGTACCTCAAACTCCCGGTCGATGGCCGCAGACTCTTCACCAGAAAGAATTCCGCTTTCAAGAAGGCTTTTGCGGTAGAGCGTTCCCAGCGACGGATGCGCGCTAATCAAGCGATACATCACCGGTTGCGTGAACAATGGCTCGTCTCCTTCATTGTGACCATGTCGCCGGTAGCAAACGATATCCAGAATTACGTCGCTCTTGAATTGTTGCCGGTACTCCAACGCCAACTCAGCACACAAACGCACAGACACCGGATCGTCTCCATTTACGTGAAACACCGGAGCATCAATCATCTTGCCCACATCCGTGCAATATTGGGAGGAACGGGCGTCGGCAGGCAGGGTTGTAAACCCAATCTGATTATTAACAACTAAGTGAATCGTCCCTCCAGTTCGGTAGCCCTCGAGTTGAGACATGTTGAGCGTCTCCGCAACCACCCCCTGCCCAGCAAAAGCTGCGTCACCGTGAATCAGGATTGGCACCACCTTTGAGCGCTCCCGGCTGT
>CANFNA010000037.1 GCA_947448395.1 Chthoniobacteraceae bacterium | reverse complement strand
CTATGTGGTCCTCCTCATTCTTGCACGGAATGAGAATCGTCAAGTCGATGGGAGTGGAGGTGGTGTGATTCATTCGAAATAAATAAATCCGTAATCCCCCGTGTAACCGCACTTGGAAAACATCCATTCCCACTCCTGAGGAGTGAAAAAACACTCACACGTCAGCTGCCAGTACATCAGGTTCACCTTCTCTTGCTCCGTCCGATACGAGTCATTTACGATATAGGCACTCCCGCGGCTCACCCGCTGAATCTCTCCCAGAGCGGTCTCCAAGTCATACAGCCTAAGATTATGCAGGACATTAATGCCGAGAACTAAGTCGAAACTCTTGTCCGGATACGGCAGCGAAACTGCACTCCCTATCTTAAGTCGCCCTTTAATCTGGGGCATTCCCTGCTCAACCGCATAGTTGGAAATATCCACCCCCTCCACATCCAAGCCAGGGAGCGCCGACATCAGGTCATGCACGAGAAAACCCTTCGCGCATCCAATGTCTAAAACGCGATCCCCAGCACGAAGTCCGTAGTGAGAAATCAACTTTTCCGCAACGGGCCGCCAACGACCGTCATAGCGATATCCTCCGTATCCACAAATTCGCTCTCCATCGAAATAATCCCGTCCAAATGCTTTGGCCCGCATTGCGCAGTCGGCCTTGTCCGACTCCGTCACACGCAACAAATAATTCCGTTTCGTTGCGGTGTGCACTTTTTCAATGAAATCTATCTCAGGCATCGACGCGAAAAGGTTGAAAACGCCACTCCAGAAACATCAAAGCACAGATCTGATTGCGGACAGCATCGCCGCATCGTCGGGGTAGAAAGAAGCCTCCAAAGGGGCACTCATCGGAGTATGGCTATCGGGAAAACAGACACGGGTTGGATTCGAAGCCAAATCACGACCTAACTTCTCGCTTACGAAGGCGATGACCTCGGCCGCCACGCTCACGGAGCGCCATGCAGGATCCGCCACCACTAACCTCTTTGTTTTTGCAACCGACTTAAGCACTGTATCCCGATCCAAAGGCGAGACAGTCCGAAGGTCCAGAACCTCAACTTCGATGGACTCTTCCGCGAGCTGTTTCGCCACTCGCAGCGCGATTGGAACCATAATCCCAAGTGCTGCCACAGTTACATGCTGCCCTCGTCGCCGAATTGCAGCCTGACCAAATGGAATTCTATAAGGGTTCTCTGGAACAACCTCCTCCATCGAAAAAAGCGACCGATTCTCAAGAATAATGGTCGGTGTCTCCCCAAAGATACTTTCCAAAAGAAGCCCCTTCGCATCATGAGCTGTCGCTGGAACGGCAACATTCACTCCTGGCAAATGAGCAAACCAGCCATGCAAACTCTTGGAATGCTGGGGCCCCTGTCCCCACCCTTTTCCAACGACCGTCCGAATCGTGACCGGCAAACGGGACTGCCCATTCGACTTCAATCGCCAAAGCGAAAGCCAATTCACGATTGGATCCATCGCGTAAACCATAAAATCCAAACGGTGGTGTACTAAAACAGGACGCATCCCCGCTAAGGCAGCGCCCATACCCGCAGAGGTCATGAGGTTTTCGGAAACTGGAAAATCCTGAACCCGCTTTTTCCCAAACTTCTCCACTAATCCCTTCGTCGTTCCAAACACCCCGGAGGTGTCCACCAACTGCCCAAGGACCACAACGTCCTCACTCAGTTCCAAAGCCTGAGCCAGCGCTTCATTCACCGCTTGCGCATAAGTCAAAGTCCGCATGAGAAAGTCCTTCGGTCTAAATATTTCTTACTTCAATAAGGCGCCAAAACCGCAACGGGTTGTGTCTCGTCAAAATCTCCAACAGAGCTGAGGGGCAAATGCCGTTCCGCAAACGGACTTTCGCAACTCCGACTCAACGCCTCTAAATCCACGTCCGCCGGCATCGGACTGTTCCGAGCAAATTGAAACGCCTCGTCAATTTCCTCGTCAATTTCCGCTACGATTAACTCGCGCTCCGAACGCCCAAGCAATCCGGCGTGATCCAGTCTCTCCTCGAACAGCGCAATCGGATCATTTGATTTCCAAAACTCGATTTCGTCCGCTGGACGGTAGTTGATGTAATCGTCAGACTCTGGACCTACGTGCGCATTGATCCGATACGTGTAGAATTCCAAAAAGCAAGGACCTCCCCCTTTTCGGGCGTATTCAATAGCCTCGCGGAGCGCTTCATAAGCCGCCACCGGATCATTTCCGAACAACGTAAACGTTCGCACGCCAAACGCCTGAACCCGCTTGCTGAGGTCATCTGCAGGCTGTCGGTTCACCTGCGCTGAATACATCGAATACAGATTATTCTCACAGATGTAGACCAGCGGCAACTTGCGCACCGAGGCATAAGAGAGAGCCTCCCAAAAAATCCCCTCCTCAGTGGCGGCCTCCCCAAACCCCGCTAGCGCAACCCTATCGTCCCCCTTGTATTGAAAGGCAAATGCAGAGCCCGCCGCCAAAGACAGAGCCCCAGACAAAATGGCGCCACTAAAGAAATTGTGGGATGGCATCGAAATTTCCTGCGAACCGGCCAACCCACCATTCGCTCCGGTCGTCCGCCCAAACAACTCCGCAAACAACGCTCCCATCGGAGCGTCCTTCGCCAAAAAGTACCCATGGCACCGATGATGGCTGTACAAGAAATCATCCTTCCGTAACAGCAAACCCAAGGCCGCTGGCACCGCCTCCTGACCAATCGTGAAATGAACGGGGCAACGAATCTCATCCGCCACTCGGTACTGCACCATCAATGCTTCCTCACAACGTCGAAGACGCACCATTCCGCGATAGAGGCCTCGCAGCAACTCCATCGAAAGCCCCTCAATCTTCAGGCGAGAATAACGGCCGCTCTGACGAATCGCAGCATGTGTAATCGTTTCCATGGGATGGTGAATTCGAGCCTCTTCGCCGAGACCGGTCAGACCCGCAAAACATAACCCGTTGGATGATGCCGCAAAACTTCAAGATACTGCTTCCCCCACGCGACCATCTCCTGGATCCCTTGCTCGATACTGATCTCAGGCTCCCATCCGACATCTTGCTTGATCGCACTGCTATCAAGCCAGTACTGCGCATCCTGTCCTAGACGATCCCCAACGACCTCACAAAGCTGTTCAAAAGGAATCTTCAGGCCTTCAGCAACCTTCTCAACCAAGTCACGGATAGAAATCGGAAGAGACGGGCCTGCATTATAAACGCGACCAAGCGGCGCCTTTTCCGACACCAGCAGGATCGCACGAGCCAAATCCCTAGCATGAATATACGATTTCTTGGCCCGTCCGCCCCCTTGCAGGGGCAATTTTTCCCCCGTTAATCCCGCAACCACAGCACGCGGAATCACGCGGTGAAGCAACTGGCCAGGACAATAAGCATTCGAGGGACGAATGATGTTCATTCGAAAATTCAGCACCTGCGCCACCGACAAAAGGTACATGTCGAACCCGGCCTTGGATGCAGCATACGGACTCGTCGGACGCATGGGGTCATCCTCCTTCGAGGGAACCGAGACCGAACCATACAACTCGCTGGTTCCAATCTGAATAAACCGCTCAAGGTAGTCGCGCTTCATCAACTCCTCGCACATCATGCTGAGCGCAACGCAATTGGTTTCAAAAAACCGCCAAGATTTTTTCCAAGAAACCGCCCCTTCTCCCTGAGCCGCGTAGCTGACAATCACCTCCGGCTTCTCCTTATCGAAAAGCTCGAACAGACGATCTTGCTCATGGGTGAGATGGATTTGATGGTACTCGTAACGCGAGTCCTCCTTGCCGACGTTCAAAGAAAACGGTTCAGCCTTTTCCGGATTTCGTCCCACACTGATCACTTTTCGCGCGTCCGCGTGGTCGAGCAAATACATAGCGGTGTGGACCCCGAACGATCCACCACCACCGAGAATCACGTACGTTTTCATGCTAAATTTCTGGGGTTAATCGGCCTCCCAATCCTAGGGGCGATCAATCCAAGGGTAAAGGGGGAGTTTTGCCCGAGAGGGCGCAATCCCAAACAGACAAAAGATACTCTGGAATCCGCAGTTGTCCCGCCTCCTCCCTCAAAACAAACCTCACCGCTTGGCCTTCGTAACAATGTGTCGGACTCACTCCGTCATAATTCGCCCTCCAAAAGCTCATTCTAAAACTCCGCCCCGTATCCCTACAGCGATAAGATAATTCGGTCACTGGCACCAACTCACCACACCGATAACCGGTCTCCTCCAAGAACTCGCGCCGAGCGCATTCGATCGAAAGCTCATCCGACTCACAGTGCCCTCCCGGGAATACCCACTGCCCGGGCGCCGATATTTCTGGCTTTTCATCACGATGCTGCAACAACGCAGCACCGTCCTCCCTCAAAAGGACCACGCCGGACACCCTCGCTTCCATGCTCCCTCCGAACTCGTCCACCTATGGGTTCCTGACCTTCGTCAGCGTTTCCAAGAGGCCCTCATCTAAACTGGTCGGATTAAAATCAGGAAACGCTCGCACTCTTTCTGTCACATCAAATTGCCGATGCGTCACCGCTCCTCCCGGAGGAAGAAACTCCACTGCTATAGAAGGCCCTATGAGCCCTGCAATCCGAGTTGCTACGTCATGGAAGGTCACCGCTTCGCCGCTGGCGGCATTGATGGTGCCCGCACTTCGATACATCAAACACTGCACCAGTAGCCTTGCCACATCTTCAATATACACATGGTCCCGAGTCTCTCGACCTTCCCCGAAAAGCGTGATCTTGGAATCCTTCGACGCCATCCGGAAAAACCGGTTCGGACCGTAACTGTTGTGCGTGTCCCCAGCACCGTAGATCGCACATGGACAGAAAATACAAAGCGGGGTCTTCGCTTTCGCACTTGTGAAGCTCAGAATCTGCTCACGCGCGATGTGCATTAGGCTGTAGAGATCTGAGGGTTGCCGGATCGAATTTTCGCGAATCAAGGATTCTCGTCCATCATACACCGCGTCTGAACTAATGTAGACCAGATGCGAACACAGTGATTGCTCCAAAGCAGCGCCCACATGCTGCGCCATGCTCAAGTTCTTCATCAACGTTCCCACGTCGCGCCCCTTGTCCGGGGTCAGTCCTGAGGTCATGACGATTGCGTCCCCCTCGCAGAAAATCGCTCCCAATTGGGCCACACTCTCGGGTTGAGTAAGATCCACTTCGCTTGAGGCTACCGAGCGATACTCCATTCCGGCAGCTTTGAGGTGTCTTCCTAACGCAGTCGAAACGAAACCACTCGCGCCTAGAATGACAACGCGTTTGGGGGAGATTGGTTTGGTGTGATGATGGTACAACATGGATTTAAGAACCGAGTTTGAAATAACGAAAACCCGCCGCCAAACACGCCTCCGCATCGAGGACGCCGTAAGGATCAATCAAGATATTCCCACGCATCAAGTCACGGACACGCCGAAGATCAATATCGCGAAATTCGCGCCAGGGAGTCATCACAACCAAAGCCGTTGCGTCGCAACATGCATCCAAGGCCGTCGCCGCTAATTCCAGATTTCGAACACCCTTCTTCAAGCTCTTTACCTGAGGATCATATCCAACCTTCAAATACGCACCTAGAGCCTCTGCTAAAGCCAACGAGGGTGAATTCTTAATCGAATGAGTGTCTTGCTTGTATGCTAACCCCCACCACGCCAGACGCACGTCAGGACTCTGCGAAAGGACAATCCGATGCAGCAGACGAAGGGCCCAGTCGCGTCTATAGCGACTGTTGAGTTGCCATGCTGAAATGATTCCAGCCTCGGTTCCATGTTGCGCCGCCAATTGCTGCACCGTGCACAAGTCTCGCTCCAGATTCCCTCCGGCAATTCCAAGCCCCGGCGAAAGATAGGCATGTGCCCCAATCCGCCTGTCCAAGCGGAGCGCCGGAGCAATCTCGCCCCAATCCGCCCCAATCTGCTCACAAATCTCCGCCAACGTATTCGTTGTTGAAACCGATGAAACGAGGAACAAGTTAATTGCAATCTTGGCCAGTTCAGCACTCTCCAATCGCATCGGCAAAACGGGACAACCAAACGCCTCAAGCCATTTTCCATAAAGCGCAGGGAAACCAGCGGCGGGATCCTGACACCCCACGATGTAACGCTCTGGATTCATGGCGCGTTCGACCGCACTTCCGAACACTAAGGTTTCAACTTGGTAAAAAACAGTCCTAACGCCCGAGAGCACTCCTTTGGAAATGGGTCGAGTGAACCCTGGCGGAACCTGACTCAAGATCACCACCGTTGCATTTGGTGCCAAATGGCCGGCTCCTTGTTCCAATAGCGCAACCAATGGGCTCAGGTCGCTTCGACTCTCTGAGTCTGTAGGAACATCGAGAGCAAAGAAAACCAAACTACACTCCTTCAGTTGCGAAAAGTCCGCCGTGAAATCCAATCGCTCGCGGTTCCGCTCAAATAACTCAGGAAGCCCAGGCTCAGACACTGGAAGACGAGCGTTACACAATTCCTCGCAAAGCGCCTCGCTAGAATCAAAACCCGCAACCTTAAAACCTTTTGCAGCTGTAGCCGTGGCATACAGCAATCCGAGGTGAGAGAGTCCAACGAAGGCGATCATGGGGTTATACATTTCGGATTGAAGCCCCGAGTTCCGTCATCTTTTTAAGAAGCCAGAGATCGTTCTGGAGATTGGTCTCCCCAGAAGCGCAAAGCCGTAAGAAATGCGCAAATTCGATCCTCCAAGTTGGATCGGGTTGCTCGAGCGTCTCCACAGTCTCACTTGGTCTGCCGCTGGGAAGAACACGCTTCCGAACGCGAAGCGTACTCGGCCCCCATTTACACAAGCAGTCAATATGAGCACTCCCAAGCTCCCCGAAAACCTCCAATGCGAAGCTGTTCCGCCACGAAAGAAGCGTCGCCTCCATTTCCAAAACCATCTCACCCCGATAGCCAAAGAGAACATGATCAGGCGCAGCATTTTCAAATCGATCCACGCTCCACAACTGTCCCGGTGTCTCATGCGGACCGAAAAGAAAGTTCGCCATATCCAACAGATGCGACCCGAGATCAGAAAAAACGCCCCATCCTTGGTCTCGCCAAACAGAATTCCGAACGTCTCTCGCAGTCCCATTCCCGTAAAAAAACCGGGCGAAATAAACCCGTCCCAATTGTCCTTCGTCTAGGATTCCTTTGAGTCGCGCAATATGCGGCTCAAAGCGATGGTTGTAGGCTGTATAGCAAGTCACACGGTTCTCTGCTGCAAGCTCGGCAAGCGCCTCAATCTCGCGCTTCGATCCGAGGAGAGGCTTCTCCACCATCACGTGCTTTCCATGAGAAAGGAGGTAACGAAGAACCTCCATTTTGGACTGATCCGGCACGCATACACAGGCCGCATCGAAGTCCTTTAATGGAACCTGATCGACCCTTTTGAAGTCCACCCCTTCCGCCACAGGATCAACTACCGCACTAACCTTCTCGGCAGCAATAGCGCGTCTTTTATGCCCTTGAACACCCAAGCCTACGATGATGAATCTCATTCGAAACGAGACCGTTTCTCCATCGCGTCTAACTTCTTCAAAACATCCTCCGGCGCTACTGGATTATTACCGTCGTTTTCACAAGCCACCGCGGCCGCAATCGCCCCAAGAATCGACCCTATGACATTTGATTTTGTCGCAACCATCGCAAGCGTGGCATAGGAAAGCAGCGCATCTCCAGCCCCAACAGGATCCACCACTTTGTCGGTGAACGCATCCACGGTGAAAAAAGAGCGCACATGAGGGTCTGGAGCCCGGTAGGTGATCATTCCCCGCTCTCCAAGTTTGAGGATCAACACTTTGCACCCTGCTTTTTTGTACAAGTCCATCGCCAATGGGCGAATCGTAGAATCCTGATCCCCCAAAGCAAATCGTGCTTCCCTCTCATTCGGAGTGAGCAAATCAAAATTCTGGAACTCTAGAATGTTTCCCCACCGATTAGACACCTGACTGTCCGCCACGCGGATGATTCCCGCGGGCACGGCGCCGGCTAGTTGAGGAATGGTTAATTTGTTGAAAATACCGTGCCGAAAGTCGCTGAACACCACCGCGTCCACACCGCTTCCGGCAATCTCAGCCTTCAACGTGTTCACCGCCTTCTCGGAGATCGGCCGGTTATCGAGCTTATCGACCTTCAGCATCCGGTAGCCGTTGGTAATGAACGCGTTCTTCTGAGTCGTAGGCCGGCTTGAATCGACAATCACCCGACAATCAATCCCCGCACTTTGCAGATCATTAAGAACAAATGCTTTCAGAGCATCGTCTCCCATCACCGTCGAAAACACCACTTCTGCTCCCGCTTTTCTAAGGTGTTTGGCAACCACCGCCGCGCCCCCGGAAAAGCTCACCTCACGCTCATACTTCACGCTAAAAGTTGGCGTCTTCGCAGTGCCCCCAATCAAAGAACAGTACGTGTACGTGTCCACAATCGTATCGCCAACCACATGCACTTTTACGCCACGAAGTTTGTCCACTGCAGCGCGCAAATCAGCAAACGAGAGCCCTTCTGACTGGAGCAGGGCGAGCAGCTTTTCCATCGCCAAGTTCGGGGGCGTGGTCTCGATGATCGCGGAGGAGGAGAGTACTAGATCGCCAGGAGTGAAAAGAATTTGCCCACCATAACTCTCAATCGCCGCCATCTCCTCGCGGGTCTTTGGATGAATTCCCTCCGAAGAATACTCGTACCCTTTCGCAAAAAGATCGGGTTGGATAAACTTCAGGTTCTCAATCGGCGTCGCATTTTCGTCGATGATCACGTAGTCCACGCACTCCAGCGCAGCCAGATTCATCGCCCTCAAATCCTGAGGAACAAAGGGCCGGAAGTTCGCCTTGTTGATGTGGGAATCGGAGGTAAGGCTCGCGACCAATACGTCGGCATGTTCGCTCGCATACATCAGATGCCGAATATGCCCTGGATGAACCAAGTCAAAGGTCCCGTGACACATAATCACCTTCCGCGCCCTAGGATGCGGTCCGATGATTTCGCGGAGTTCCTCCTTCGTTTTGATCTTGCGACGAAAGTCGTCATTCTTGGTCTCGGATTTCATGGATTTTTCCCCTCAAGAAAAGCAAACCACGTCTTGGTGGCCTCGCGGATAGAGGCAGGATCCCAAACCGGTGCCTGCCTCCAATAATCAATGTTTCGGAGCATTTCCCCAACCCCCTCCTCCAAGCTTACCTTCGGCTTCCAGCCTGTGGCTGCCTGAATCTTCGAAATATCTGCCCACGTGCAATCCGGTTCCCCAGGCCGTTTTGGAAGATGAATCACCGGGCCCTTCAATAACTCAACGATCCGATTCACAGACTGAGGATTGCCGGCTCCCAAATTGTAAATCTCGTTGGGAACCCCTTTTTGAGCCACCTCGAAAAAGGCCCTCGCAACGTCCGTGACAAACAGAAAATCCCGCGTCTGCGTTCCGTCCCCGACAACCGTAAACGGCTTTCCTGCGAGTTTCTGCGCCAGAAACACACCAAATACAGCACCGTAAGCACCGGATGTTTTTGAACGCGTTCCGTAGGCATTAAAAATGCGAATCGCATTCACGGGCAATCGGTACACTTTCCCCCAGTGCAAAACCGCCTCTTCTCCCATGTACTTACTGAGGGCATAAGGGTACTCAGGAGAAATTAGCGCGGTCTCCGCCGTCGGCACCGACGCCAGGCCGTAGCACGAGGACGAAGCCGCGTAGACCAACTTCTTAACCCCGGCCGATCTGGCTGCCTCTAGAACCTTCACAGTCCCCTGCACGTTGGTGGATAGATAATCCACTGGGCGATCAATAGATGGCACAATGTCTCCTATACCGGCAAAATGAAAAATGTACTCAGCCCCTGAAAACAGGGCGTCCCCAGCTTCAACCGACAGAATATCGCGAACCTCCACTTGCACCCTCGAATCTCCCTGAAGATGCGCCAGGTTATCGAGGCGACCACCCACGAGATTGTCGATCACGTGAACGCGGAACCCCTCCGCCAAGAGGATATCCACCATGTGACTCCCAATGAAGCCAGCCCCTCCAGTAACCACAGCGAGGCGGGAGACACTCATTTTAGTCCCAGCTTTTTCACCGTTTTCACGTTCACGAAAGACTCATCCTGAAGGGTGTCGGTCGCAAATTTTCCCGCCTTGAATGCACGACAGAGATCCCGGACCGCATCCTCGATGTTGCGCTTGGGGCTCCATCCCAGTTTCTCCGTAATCTTCCGCGAGGTGATTCGGTACGAGCGCGGGTCATTCGTGCTCGTGTGTTCAATGCGAATCGGAGCCTTCTCTGGAAACTCTTGCTGTACCACCTGTTGAGCAATCTCAGCCAGTTGATCGACAGTCTGATTCTCAAACCCACAATTAAAAATCTCTCCCGCGATCTTCTCCGCAGGCAGGCTCAATAACTCGAGGTAAAGTTCACAGACATCATCGATGTGAATGTTGGGCCGCTGTTGATTGCCTCCAAACACAGTAATGACCCCGCGGTGATAAGCATGGTTTGTGAGAATATTGACGGTCAGGTCAAAGCGCATACGCGGCGAATAACCGCACACGGTCGCGGGACGAATGGTCACACAAAGAAATTCCGGACTCTGGTGCTTGAAGAGCAACGGTTCGCAAAGCCCTTTGTATTTATTGTAATCCGTGAGCGGCACCAAAGGATGCTCCTCCGTGACTTCTGGAGAGTCACTCACCCCATAAACCGAGCTGCTTGAGACGTACACAAATCGCGTTACGCCAGCATTCTTGCTCGCAACCACCAAAGGCTCAAAACACTCAAAATTAATGGTTCGGCTTAACGATGGATCCAAATCGAAACTTGGATCGTTCGAAATACAAGCCATGTGAATCACATATTCACATCCTTGGACAGCCTCCGAATACGCGGCAATATCTCGAATGTCCCCTTGGATAACCTTCAGATTTGGATCCGAAGGAAGCCCCTCGGAGCCGAACAACATCAGGTCAAACACCACCACACCGTAACCTGCCGCGAGAAGTTTCGGTACCAAGACGCAGCCTTTGTATCCAGCCCCACCAGTAATCAGAACATTTTTCATTTAATAAGATAACTAGCCGACTCTTACAGCGGCCTCGGTTGGTTAGCAAAGCGCATCAAAAGGCGCAATTCTCTTTGGCAGAACTGTCCCCACCTTAAATAGCTCGCCTAAAGTAATCTAAGTTAAAAAACGCCCCGCAGACTGCCTCTTGAAGAAAACCCATCCAACAAGTCCAACGTAGGTGATTTTCCAAACGCCACTCCCAACTTGGATCGCATCCTTACTGCGACCCAGATCGCATGGTAACGTGAGTTGTGAACGATCCCCATCCGTCTCCCCCTCTTCGACCCGTCCGTGTCCTCTCGTGGCTGGTTTCGTCGCTGCTTGTCACCTCCCCCACCCTTTGCTCCGCCACCACCGACCCCTCGGCGCCCCATTCTGCTCCTTCGAAACCCAAATCCCCTCCGGCTCAATCCCTCAATCCCCGAGTCATCCAGGCCATCGACCGAATGCCCGCAGGAGGCGGATATGCGGTCACGCGCGAAGCCAGTCTGAACCTATCCAAAGCGATCCAGACGGAAACCTCACCAACCCTTTCCCTCGATCCTAAAGCGGCACAACCCAGCTACTGCTCAGGGGCAACTTATCTCGTCCTTCTCGCGGCTCTCCAACCCCACATCGACTCCATTCCTGACCCTCAAAAGCGCGCCAATCTCGTTCGCCGATTGCGAGTGGAAGGCCAATCCGATGGCGTCGGACTCTGGGGACGCTGGAACTCGAACGGTCCTTGCATGGCCGTCTGGTTTGCTGAGTCCGGCTTGGGACGAAGCTTTTGGGATTATGAATCTGCGCAACCAGGAGACTTTTTGAAACTTTGGTGGACGGACTCAATGGGTCGCGATGAGGCCGGTCATTCCGTTGTCTTTCTTAGATACACGGCAACTCCAGAAGGCGATCCGGGACTCGAGTTCTGGTCCTCAAACAAGCCCCTTGGATACGGCAAGAAAGTCGTCCCATTCACAAAAGTGAGGCACGCCCTTTTCTCTCGTTGCGAACATCCCGAACGTGTTCTTCAACTTCTTGATCTCCCAGAACGCAACGACTTCCTCGCAAGTATGCTGAAGCGCAATACCACCGAGAACGAAATTAACCGGAAAATTTCGACACGCTAAAAGCCGCCTCGAACTGCCTCCACAGCCAAAAAGCGTTAATTAGAAGGCGGCTCGTCCAAGACGCAGCAAACGAAGCAGACGTACAAAACGAAGGGCACGAAGACCCTTGAGCATCAGAGTCGAGGTCGGATTCAGCATCAGCAAAAACGTCGGCAGAATCGAAATGATGTCCACCAATCCCCAGAACCCAAACAGGTACGCGAGCCTGTTAGATGCGCAATAAAGGTTGCCGAGGTAATCAATCGTAAAAAAGCCAATCGCAATCACTTCAAGCGTGCTAATGAAACCGGGAAAACCGGCCGCATAAGGCTCATAGTTTTCCAGAAGCATCGAGAGGCAGGAGGCAAAGATGAGGAACCCTTGGATGACCTGCCATAACAACCGGATCTGCGTACCGGATTCAGTAAAAATGGCGCCAATCAAACCGCTATCTCGATCATCTGGATAACTCATAGGGGTGGTTATGGAAGGTAAATGAAAGGGATCATGCCTTTTCCGCGGACAGCCTCAAGCCGCATTATCTCTCATTGCCCGCTCGAAAACGGACACCGTGAAGGCACCCGCGATTTCAAGCTCGCTGCCTGAAGAGCAAGTGGACAACGTCAAAATTAACGTTCAGTTTTGGCGAGTCCTCACTTCAGTCTTCGATTTAGAAAATTCGTGCGGGCCCACCACTTCTTCCTCCCAACCCCCAAAAATAAACTATGCGTTCCTTACTACTCGCGTCTGCGATTGCCGCACTCTCAACGGCAACCCATCTGTTTGCGGCCCCCATTCCCGATGCCCTGCGGCAAAACGGTTGGTTCATTGGCGCCCAAGCTTACACTTTTAAGGAGTTCAGTGCTTTCGAGGCGATCTCAAAGACAAAGGAAGCCGGCGGAAACGTCATTGAGTTTTACCCAGGCCAAACGCTTAAGCCCGGTTCCCCAGACAAAGTGCATCACTCGATGTCAGACGCCGCAATGACGGAACTTAAAGCCGAGTTGAATCGGGTCGGCGTACACGCGGTGAACTACGGAGTGGTAGGTGCGAAATCTAAAGACGATGTCCAAGCAATCATGAGCTTCGCTCAAAAAATGGGCCTTTACTCCGTCTGCAGCGAGTCGACCGAATTGGTCGCAGATTGGGAAAGTGCGGCCAAAGAATTTGATGTGAAAGTTGCGTTTCATGAACACGGCGGCTCCATGAGCAACCCAAAATATAAGGTTTGGAATCCCCTCTACATTCTCGGAGTCGTTGAAAGTCGGGACAACCGCGTCGGTGCATGCGCTGACTTGGGGCACTGGTGCACTTCCAACCTTATTCCCGTGGAGTGCTTGCGAATCCTCAACGGCCGCATCATCAGCGTCCATCTGAAGGACAAGGAAACCAACGGAAAGGCGGCCGTCGTCGTTGCTGGTAAAGGTGTGGTGGATGTCGGAGCCTGCCTCGATGAGTTAAAAAAACAAAAGTTTGACGGGCATATTTCCGTCGAACACGAGAACGACTGGAAAGACAATGTGTCCCAAGTCAAAGAGGACATTGATTTTGTGAAAGCTCGCCCGAAGTAAACTTCCGCAGGCCTCCCAAAACGCCCGTTTTTTCCCGGTGGCCGCCCAAGCCATGAGACTTCCTCAACCACTCCATTCGGACCGCCGAGAATTTATCCAAACTTTAGTCGGAGCCGCCTCGGCAATGATGGTCCCCTCTGCGTTTGCCTCGCCGGCGAACGCGAGTCGGATCATCGACACTCACACCCATTTCTATGATCCGACTCGGCCCCAAGGCGTTCCATGGCCAGCGAAGGATAGTTTCTTGAATCGGCGCGTCCTGCCGCCAGACTGGCAGAAGCTTGCCTCGCCTTTCGGAATTCGAGAAACAGTCGTGGTAGAGGCCAGCGCTTGGGTTGAGGATAACGACTGGATTCTCAAATTGGCGGACGAGCATCCTTGCATCGTGGGATTTGTAGGGAACCTAGACCCTTCAAACCCCGCCTTCGCGGAACACCTCCTCCGCCTCAGCCGGCAACCGCTTTTTCGCGGCATCCGCATTCAGGCAAAAAGATTGCTCAAGGATGTCAGCGACGAAAACTTCCGTAGAGCAATCAACCAACTCGCCGATCGCGATCTTTCAGTCGATATCAACGGAGTGGACAACTTTGCAGGACCACTCGCATTCGCGCAGGCATTCCCCTCTCTCCGAATCGTTGTCGACCATGTCGGCAACGTTCGAGACCCACATGAACCAGATGCCCACTGGCTGGAAAGCATGTCGCGAATGGGCTCGTTCCAAAATGTCTACTGCAAGGTCTCCGGCTTGGTTGAGCCCGTCGAAACCCCGCAAGGAAAGGCTCCAACGGACACCGATTATTACCGCCCAACGCTCGATCATGTCAGTCGCGCCTTCGGGGACGATCGGATCTTTTTCGGGAGCAACTGGCCTGTCTCCGATAAAGGAAGCGATTTTGCGGGAATGTTCCGCATTGTCGCCAACTACTTTTCAGGACGAAGCGACGAGGCACGCGAAAAGTTCTACTGGCGAAACTCCCTCCGAGCATACCGCTGGGTGAACCGCCGTTGAGGATTCCAATCCATTCTTTGTCTGCCTTCCCTCGCAGACAACGGATCATATTTAAGTGCCGAAAATCGATTGCTCGACGGTTTCCCCCACCCCCATTTGCCGGCCGCCTTACTCGGGAACGCTGGTAATTAAAATCATGCCTTCTTTCTAATTCGAGCCCCCCATGAACACCCGACGTGAATTCCTCCGAATCGCCTCCGCCGCGGCTATCACCCTCCCTTCCAAAGGACTCTTCGGCCAAACCTCGCATACTACCGCCCCTCGAAAAGTCCGAGTCGGCATAGTGGGTGGAAGATTCGGACTCGGCTTCCAATTTCACGAACACCCCGACTGCATCGTGGAAGCCGTCAGCGACCTACGTCCGGAACGTCTTGCGGCTTTGCAGGAGACCTACCGATGCGAAAAGGGTTACGTCTCGCTTGAGGAGATGATCAAGGACTCAAAGGTTGAGGCGATCTTCCTGGCAACACCCGCGCCGGATCATGTGAGGCATACCCGACTTTGTCTTAACGCCGGCAAACATGTCCTCAGCGCTGTCCCCGCAGCCATGACCTTAGAGGAATGTGCCCAACTCGCAGCCGCAGTAAAAACCTCCGGCCTAATCTACATGATGGGCGAAACGAGTTGCTGGCAGCAGCTGACAATCTCAGCGCGGAAATTCCATCAGGAAGGACGCTTTGGGCACCTCTACTATACCGAGTCGGAATATCATCATCCCGGACTCGAATCACTTTACTTTGAGCATGGTAAGCGGACTTGGAGACACGGACTCCCTCCTATGCATTACCCAACGCATTGCACCTCCCATCTCATCAGCGTGACCGGTGAACGCCTCGCGGAGGTGAGTTGCCACGGTTGGGGAGATGACCACCCCATCGTCAAAGACAACGCTCACGGAAACCCATTTTGGACCGAAACCGCACTATTCCGGACCGACCACGGAAACAGCATGCGAGTAGCCATCTGGTGGCGGGGAGCCCAAAAGGGCGGCGAAAGAGCTCGGTACTTTGGAGATAAAATGAGTTTCTACTTCAGCGATCCAACCGGCTCCGCAAGCGCGTCAATCGTGCGCGCAGAGACGAGTCCCGAAAACGATAGCGGCGGCTTTGAACGATCCTCCCAAATTCTCGAGCCTTACCCCCTGATCCCTTGGTGGAAAACCGACCTTCTGCCAGAACCACTACGCCATGATAGCGGCCACGAAGGATCCCACTGTTTCATCACTCACGAGTTCGTCGACGCAGTCTCGAAGGGCAGGAAACCGTTCGTGGATGTTCACGAAGCACTCGCCTATACCGTGCCAGGCATGATCGCCCACCAATCAGCGCTTCAAGGTGGAACATCTCTCAAAATCCCAATCATCACGGGCTGAGAACTCCCCTCACAATCGCGCGGCTGCTTCCTCTGATTCCTGCCTCAGGTCAACCTCAGTCATCGCGAAAGTCTCCCCTTCTCCAATCGGCTCTTGGACAAAGACTGAGACGCCCCACGGCGCAATGTCACCCCACGTGAAATCTCCACCAAAACCATGACCGCCACTCCACGCATCATCCTCCTCGCCGCAATCTTCTCCGTTCAGGGCGCGTTATACGGCGCCCCCACAATCTCCGAAGTTCGGACCTCCGCCGACCTTGAGTCCCTCATCGCATCCACCAAAGATGCCTCGTTAAAAAAAATCCTACTCGACCATTCCTCTGAGTTCAAAGCGGCCTTAGACCGTCACCCTCACGTTGAGGCGGTCCTCAAAGTGGTCGAGGCAGCGTCTGGCAAAGTCGAAAAAACAAACACGACTCCCGAGGCTATTCAAAAAGCTGCAGGAAGGCTGTTACCCGAATTTGAATCCCTCAGCCTCGTTGATCTTGCCATTCCCAATGCCGGCCCACACGACGCTCGCAAAAACGATCCCTACGACGCGGCATTTTTCGAGCATCTGGGTCACATTACGACGCTTGAATCGCTAAACATCATCGCCACAAAACTCAGCGACGAGTGGATCAAGCCCATCGGCAAACTGTCAAAACTCCGCACCCTGCGCTTCACCAATAATGGAAAACTCACAGACAAAGGTCTGGAGCAATTAGCAGGGTTAAAACAACTGGAGGTTTTCTCGTTTGTGGGGACCGGTATGCAGGGCCACGCTTACGCGAAATTTGAGGGCTTCACCAAACTCACACGCGTTAGCCACCGCGGAAGCTCCATCGACGACGAAGGCATCCAACAGCTCTGCGAGCACCTTCCAAACCTCGACTCGCTCAGCCTCGCCCACGCAAAGTTTACAGACGCTGGCGCGCTGCATCTCGCCAAATTAAGCAAGCTGAAGAGTCTCGAGATCGGCAGCAGAAATGCGACCCCAGCATGCATTGGATCTCTCAAAACCCTCCCACTGGAATCTCTCCAACTGGGCGATGGCCTTGATGCATCATCCGGGTTCGCGGAGGTAACCGCCCTCAAAAGCCTCAAGAAACTATCCATTACCAACGGAGCGCCGCTATCCGACAACGATCTTCAAGCGCTCGCGAAACTCAAAAATCTCGAAGTGCTGGAGTTTGATAAACTCGACCTTGCCGCAGATCGCGTCCCGGTCCTTTCGAAATTTAACCACCTAAAAACACTGATCCTCGCGCTGCGCCCCTCTGGGTACCCAGAGCCAATTCAAGCGGAAGTGAAAGCGCTCCTTCCAAAAGTAGAAGTCAAGTTTGTGCGCTAGCATATCTACTCTAAACGCATTTACAAATACGCACAAGCTAGGTATTATTATTTGCTTATTATTGTAAGTTTCCCCTTCACTCATCTTATAAAGATGACTTTACGGCCTAGCCCAAAGTTCTTCGCCCACACTGCTCCCTCCACCTTTGGCCCATGCAACGATCAAGAGGGCTGGGAAATCCTCGAGGATCACCTTCACGAGGTCTCCGCCACCGCGGGAACTTTTGCAGAGGCATTTGGAGCCGGCGACTGGGGACGACTTGCGGGGCGTTGGCACGACCTTGGAAAGTATTCGCAGGAATTCCAAAACTACCTGCGCCGTGCCTCTGGACAGTCGGATCCCCACGGGGAAGACCTCGCCTCAGCAGGCGGTCGCGTAGATCACTCTACCGCTGGCGCACAACACTGCGCCGCTCAAGGGCAATTTGGGCAGTTACTAGCCTACGCCATTGCGGGGCATCACGCCGGCCTTCCTGACGGCGTCGAACTTCGGGAACGCCTTACCAAGGAAGTCGCCGTGTGGGATTCCTTTGCTCCAAGCAATTCGAAATCCGGCACGGTTCCTCCTCCTCCGTTGGCTCCACCACAAGACGCCTCAGAGCGCGCTCTTGGCCCGTTTCGCCTGTCCATGTTCGTGCGAATGGTGTTCTCCAGCCTCGTGGACGCCGATTTCCTCCGCACGGAAGCATTCATGTCACCGGACAAAACGGCCCTTCGCCCAGCCTGGCCTGGGGAAATTTTCAGTCGAATGGAAGCCGCTTTGGAGGAGCACCTGAACCAATTCGGACCTCCTTCCACCACGGTCGTAAAGGAAAGAGAAAACGTCCGGGCCGCATGCGAAGCAGCCGCCCCTCTAGATACAGGCTTCTTTGATCTGACCGTTCCAACCGGAGGCGGCAAAACGCTTTCTTCTCTGCTCTTTGCCCTGCGCCATGCCCGCAAACACGGCCTGCGTCGGATCGTCTACGCCATCCCCTTCACTAGTATCATCGAACAGAATGCCGACGTCTTCCGAGCCGTTTTCAAACAACTCTCAGAAGAACTCGGTCAGGACGTGGTTCTGGAACATCACTCGAATCTTCAGCCAGACCGAGAAAACACACGCAACCGACTATCTGCCGAAAACTGGGACGCCCCGCTGGTTGTCACCACCAATGTCCAACTGTTCGAATCTCTCTTTGCTTCCCGAACCTCATCCTCACGCAAGGTTCATCGGCTCGCAAAGAGCGTGATTATCCTCGATGAAGCCCAGGCGCTTCCAGTCGCGCTATTAAGTCCGATTCTTTCTACACTCCGTTGTCTGGCTCTCGACTACGGCAGTTCCGTCGTCCTTTGCACCGCAACTCAACCGGCCCTCGAACGCCGAGAGAACTTTGCGCCTGGCATCCCTTCAAGCGCCATCCGTTCGATTATCCCAGACCGTCTCGCCCTAGCACAAAATCTCAAGCGAACCAGCGTCACCTGCCTTGGGCCGTTGGATAATAGCGCCCTGAAGTCCTTCGTTCTTTCCGAAGCACAAGGAGCCCTTGTCGTACTCAATACCACCAAGGCCGCTCGCGAGTTCTATGAAACTCTCGATCCTAGCCTTCCTCGTTTCCACCTCTCCGCCCGGATGTGTCCCGAACATCGCACCGCCGTACTAAACCAAGTTCGTGCACTGCTGAAAGCCGGTGCTCCCGCCTTCCTTGTATCCACTCAACTCATCGAAGCCGGCGTCGACATCAGTTTCCCAGCCGTCTTTCGCGCCGAATGCGGACTCGACTCGCTCGCCCAAGCCGCCGGTCGCTGTAACCGCAATGGCGAACTCTGCAATTCGGACGGCTCACCCACTCTGGGCGGGGTCTATCCATTCCAACACTCTGGATACGAGATACCCTCCCGCCTTGTGGATCTGCGAGACGCCGCTGCAAACGCCGCACAGGTAGCGAGCATTTACTCAACCGATTTGCTTTCCATTCCGTCTATCGAACACTTCTTCCGCCTTCACATCTGGAGCGCCGGTGCCCGTACCAAAAACTGGGACGCCCCGGAGGTGATGAGCTGTTTCCAACCCGGCGCTCTCGCACTCGGGTTTCGAGATGCAGCCAGTCGTTTTCATATGATCGAGCAGGTCACCCAGTCACTAATGATTCCCTGGGGTGAAAAGGGGCAGCAACTCTGTACGGAGCTGCGCAACCGGCACAAATTCGGAATTCCTCCGAACCGAGAGCTTTTCCGTGTGGCTCAGCGGTTTCTCGTGCAGGTCTACGAGCATGAATGGAAAGAGCTTACCGCAAAAGGCCGGATCGAAACGATCCACGACGGCGCGATCCACATTCTCGAGCACCCTGAAAACAACTACGACGAAGCGTTTGGCCTGCGTCCTCCAAACTCCCCAGATTCTCCCGAAGCCTTCTTTTGTTAATTACTCATGTCCTACGGCATCAAACTCCATGTCTGGGGCGATTTCGCCCTCTTCACACGTCCCGAGATGAAAGTCGAACGCGTCAGCTACGACGTGATGACGCCTTCCGCCGCTCGGGGCTTACTGGAAGCCATCTATTGGAAACCCCAAATCCGCTGGGTGATCCACTCGATCGAGGTCCTCAAACCTGTCTACTTCACCAATATCCGACGAAACGAAGTCGGACGAAAAGCTCCCGCTCCTAGCCGGGCTGCGATGGCTGGCGAACCCTCTAACATCGGTCTTTTAGTCGAAGACGAACGCCAGCAGCGGGCCTCCACTCTTCTTCGGGACGTGGCCTACATCATCGAAGCTTCCTTTGACGTAATCGATCTCCGCATGGAACGCGGCGGCCCAGAACTCCCCCGACAAGCGATCGAGGGCAAACACCTCGATATTTTCAAACGCAAAGCCCGCACAGGCCAGTACCGGCATCACCCGTACTTTGGCTGCCGCGAGTTCCCCGCGAGTTTCAGTCTGCTGGAAGAAAATACGCCAGTCCCCAAAAGTGAACTCGCCGAAGAGCAGCGCAACCAGCGCCTCGGCTGGATGCTCCATGACATCGATTATATCCCGGATCCCAGTGGCCCGATTGTGGATAGCAATCAAGGGCGCCGTCTCCGAGCCGAACCACGTTTCTTCAATGCCGAAATGAAGAACGGGATCATCACCATCCCTCCCTTCTCCGAAGCCAAAGCCTGATATGATCCTGCAATCTTTATACTCGCTTTATGGCCGATTAGCCGAAGACCCGGCCAACGGACTTCCAAAACCTGGATTCAGTATTCAGGGCATTTCCTTCAAGGTGGTGCTCCATCACGACGGTCGGTTGCATGAAATCTGCGTCGTTAAAGATGCTGAAGATCGCTCGGTTCGTATGCTGGTGCCTGGTGCTGCGAAACCCTCGGGACAGGGTATTAACCCGTGTTTTTTGTGGGATAACACGAGCTACATGCTCGGATACAATCCAAAGGACAAAACGCCTGAGGGAAAACCAGAGCGCACGAGAAAGACGTTTGAAGAGTTTCGTCGCAAACATCTAGAACTCGAATCCAAAATCCAGGCACCTGAATTCTCGGCTGTTTGCCGGTTCCTTGAGAACTGGGATCCAGACCATGCCGAACAGCACCCAGCTTTGCTTGAAACCAAAACGGGCTTCGGTGTCTTTCAGATCATCGGCGACGAGAGTTTTGTACACAAAAGTCAGCCAGTGGCGGACTGGCTCGTTTCTCAAACACCCTCCGAAAATAGTGGGCCACAAGGTCTCTGTCTTGTCACTGGACGGCCCGCCTCCTTGGCGAAACTGCACGATCCACCGATCAAGGGAGTTGTCGGAGCACAAAGCTCAGGTGCCAAGCTGGTGTCGTTTAATCTGGATGCCTTTACCTCGTATGGGAAAGACCAAGGCTATAATGCACCAGTAAGCGAGGAAGCTGCATTCTCCTACTGTTCAACGCTAAACTACCTTCTCGAATCAAAGCGGCGACGCTTCCGCATCGGTGACACTACGACCGTTTTTTGGACGGACAAACCGACTGCCGCAGAGGATCTCCTCTCCTTCTTGTTGGATACTGGCAGTACTCCCGAAGACGCCGGACTCAAACAGCGCCTCGAAGCATTGCTGGAGAAAGCAGCTCAAGGCCAACTTGCCAACGATGATCTTGGGGATGCGACCACCCGGTTCTATATCCTCGGACTTGCCCCCAATGCCTCCCGTTTGTCAGTCCGGTTCTGGCATACCGGAACGCTTGGTGAACTGACTGCTAACCTTCAACGGCACCAAAACGATCTCTCGATGGTCCGCCAGTGGGATGAAGCCAATTCAAAGAACCCGGACCCCAAGGTGCCAGGCGTTTATGCTCTGCTCAGACAAACCGCCCGCGATGCGGACGGCATTCCT
>CANFNA010000036.1 GCA_947448395.1 Chthoniobacteraceae bacterium | reverse complement strand
TCCACTCGGCGGGGGGTGTTGACGTAACTCTGCTGGTCTGCACATCCGCCTACCCGACGCCGTCTACGGCCGTTAATCTGAGGCGTATACCGGCGCTTGCGCGGCACTTTGCCTGCCCGACGGGTTTCAGCGATCATACCGTTGGATGGGAGGCCGCTGTTGGAGCTGTTTACGTAGGCGCCACGATGATCGAGAAACACTTCACGACCGATCGCAACCTTCCCGGTCCAGACCAATGGTTTTCGTCTGATCCCTCAGAGTTTGCAGAACTGGCTCGGCGGGTACGAGAGGCAGAGACGCTGTTAGGAACGCCTGACTTGGTACACACGGAATGTGAAGTGTATGCCCGGACAGAGTATCGTGTTTCGTGTGGCGCGGCGCGTGACCTCGCTAAGGGATATGCCCTTCAAGAGGGGGACATTTTGTTCCGCAGGCCGGCCGACGGCGCTCCACCCGCGGAATTGGAGAACCTTTTAGGGAAGACTCTATTGTGCGACCTCCGGCGCGGAGCCCCGATTCACGTAAAAATGGTCTCATGATGGATGAAGTAAGCAGAGATTTCGCGGTAGCGCCCCTTCACTCGGGGATAGCACTTCGCCCAGCGCGGATCGAGGATATGGAGCAACTTTTTGAATGGCGAAATTTGCCCGAAAATATAGCGACTGCGACCTCGGGGCGGCCAGTTTTGTGGGTGGAGCACCAACGATGGTTCTCTGAAAGCCTTAGAGGTGATGAGCATCAAATTTTCATAATTTTCGAAAATGAAAATCCGCTTGGACAACTTAGATTCGATCGCGTTGCTTTGTTCGAGAGAGTGGTCTCAATCTATTTGATTCCGCGTCACACTGGTCGAGGGCTTGGTGTTGTGGCAATTCGTTTAGGCTGCACGGAGATTTGGAGGACGGATCCGCTTACCAAATTTACGGCATGGATCCGTGCAGATAACGAACGTAGTCTGCGGGCCTTCATAAGAGCAGGATTTCATCTCGATGAGTTGTCTGAGCAAAAACCTGAGCACTACCGCCTCTCCTTGGAGCTTTCAAATACGACCGCATGACTGCGGGCACCAAATTAGCAGCGTGCACAACATGACCGCTTTTTTTTTGCAAGATTTTAAGGCGCCTTCTCCTCTGTCACTATGATAGTCTCCATAAACCAGCCGGCCTATCTGCCTTGGCTTGGCTACTTTGAGCGAATAGCACGCTCCTCTTTACACGTTGTGTTGGATCATGTGCAGTTTGAAAAAAATAGCTTCACCAACCGCAACAAGATTCGCCTCAAATCTGGAACGGCTTGGTTGACGGTGCCTTTGGCCAGTAAAGGACGATTTGGCAGTCTTGAAATTCAGGGCTTAGAATTTGCGGAACGGGGTGAGTGGCAAAAAAAACATTGGTCATCTCTCCAGATGAATTACGCGCGTACCGCTTATTTCTCAAGTTACGCTGAGGCCTACGCCTCTATTTACAACAGAACTTGGCCATGTTTCATGCCCTTCGTCCAAACCATGCTCCAACAGCATCTCGAGGATCTAAAAATAACGACAAGAATAGCCTTCAGCTCGCAAATGGGAATCTCGGGGAGCAAATCCGATCTTATCTTGAATATCTGCAAAGCTGTCGGTGCCAGCATTTACCTTTCCGGTTCACAAGGCCGCAATTACTTGAAAGAATCTGCATTCGAAGAAAATGGGATCCAAATTCTCTACCAAAACTATGAACACCCCTCTTACCCACAGGCTTGGCCAGGATTCGAGTCTCACCTTTGCATTTTAGATCTTCTCTTCAATCACGGCCCAGAAAGTATGGACATTCTTCTCGCCAACCAACCGGGCAGCTAAATGAAAGCACTTCTGATAGCGGCGCACCCTGATGATGAGGTTCTTGGATGCGGAGGAACTATCTCTAAGTTAGCGGCTCAGGGCCACGAAATCCACATTCTCATCCTCGCTAACGGGCTGACCTCCCGCTCAGATTTCGACCCTCAACGAGATGCTTGTGCATTGGCCGCTCACCATGCGCGTGCGGAGAAGGCGGGTCAATTACTTGGGGCAGCTAGCGTCAAACTCGCCGGCTTTCCCGATCAGAAAATGGATACGCTTCCTCTGTTGGAGGTGACTAAGCGTATTGAACAAGAGATTTACTTCCGTAGCCCCGAAACCGTTTTCACCCATCATGGGGGGGATCTGAATATGGATCATGTGGTTACGTACCGAGCCACTCTGACTGCCACTCGTCCCACTTCAACCAGTACTGTGAAAGCAGTATATGCCTATGAGGTGCCTTCTTCCACTGAATGGTCTTTTCAGCGCTTTGAACCAAAGTTTCACCCAAGCCTCTTCTTTGATATTTCAGATTCCCTAACAAGGAAAATTGAGGCCATGCAAATTTACGAGAGCGAAACCCGCCCATTTCCTCACCCGCGCTCCCCGGAGGCTTTGGAGTCGATCGCGAGGAAGTGGGGTTCCACCATAGGGGTGCGTGCAGCAGAAGCATTCGAGGTAGTGCGAGAACTGCGATAGAGTTTATCACTGTGGCTTAAAAACATATAGGATGCTGAGCCTGCTGATTAATCTTAGAAAAGTAAGGTGATAGTCCCTTTTCTTTGAAACTCCTCGATATACCTGCGTCCTGAATCCGTCAAACTTGAGAGGGGCCGAGTGAGGATGATTCGGGTCGGGATACCGGCGTCCTTGCATTCAAAGAAACCTTGAGTCCACCCGACAAAGACAACTTCTTTTACTCCGGCCCCAGCAAGGGTTTCTGCGGGGAAGTTCTCGAGGCTCGTTCCCTTGCTTCGGCACGAATGGTGCTTGATGAGAGCCTCTCCCCCTCGATTGACAAAGCTCACGGCACGGAGGACCTCCGAAAAATGTCGAGCGTCGTACCGTAAGTCTCTTACGAAGCCCGAGTCGCCTGTCCAGTGCATCCCATCAGCCATTCCTGAAATAAACGGCAAACACAGCACGGGGCTTCCGTTTGGGTCAAACCTGAATCTGCAAGGTCTGGTTTTGGCCGAATAGAGGCATTTTTTTCGAATATCTTCGTCTGAGATGTATTCGGAGTAGTCCTCAGTTAGAATGATTCTAGACGCTACTCTCGCGTACTCCACGGAAAAGTGATCTTTGAAAATAAGCATCGGGAGCGCATGCTCCTTGTAGGTGAACTGCCATCCGCGTTGTAAGGCTACAGCTACGAGACATGCGGAATTGATGTTCTCAATTAGATCTTCCGAGCATATGTCCCTACCAGTCTGAGCGGGAATCATTTTCAAGAAGAGGCCAAGCTGAAAAAGGCACCCTTCGAGTAAATCCTCTGGTAGTGAAATGCATAGTGACTCTACGTTTATTTGTAAAAGACCACTTTCTAAGAGGTGCTTCCTTAAAGCAGCTCTAAGCGGTTCGCTTCGTTTTACAATAAAGGTTGGCTTCCCGCTGAAGTCGATGCGAGCCGCCCTATAATCGTAGAATTGATTTACCCAATCGTTATCTCTGGCTCCGACGCAAAAGATATCTCTATAACGAAGGGAGATCCATAGTTTTGCTAATGAAATAAACCACTTTATGAGACTCCGAAACTCGGATTTTTTTCTGAAACCGTCTACGGTAAACCAAAACAGCTTGCTGTCTCTAATTGGTTTAATGGGGCACCCGCGATTTATCCAGCTATTGAAAAACAGACGAAAGGCTTCACGAAATACGTCCTGTGTCTTAGGAGCGTTTAGGCCTGCTTTCGATGCGATAAACCCTACGACGAGGTCAATGACTTGAGCTACGGTCTTTGACTCAATTATGAGAGACACGGTGGAGGAATCTAAAGCGTTAAATTTTAACCGTTTCCAACTCCCAAAGCATATGGGAGCGTTTTCTTCCAATAAAATCGACGATTTTTCGGAACCGTTGGGAGGGTGAAAGGGTCACCGGTTCGTAGTCGTATTTAAGGCGGATCCGCTTGGCTCGCACGCATTCAAACCGTCCGGCGAAACCATACATGGCGGCTAAGGGCCGTTTGCCGCAGAAGTAGTGATGGGTGCGGTCCGTGATAAAGTTCACGTGCGTGGGGTCAATGAACGCCTTCGCGCTTGGGAAGGCGGGTGTGACTGCGTAGAAGCGTCCACCGGGCTTTAGGACCCGCCAAACTTCGTTCATGAGCTGAATGAAGCAGTTCCGAGTTTTCATACCACTTGCTGCTTCCATCGCGGTAATGCAGACAACTCTCGGGATATGTTCTAAAACGTCATAGGCGGATACCGAATCGAAGAAAGATTCCTCAAATGGAAGGGGATCGAGGGAAAGGTCCGCTTTTCGAAAGCGCTCGGGTGGTAGATCAGACCCGAAATCTACGCCGTATAGTTCCTGAGCTTGGTAGGGGTTTCTAATATGGTTGCCGCAACCAATATCGAGGTGTCGGGTAGTGTTCATGGACAGGGTCCTGTTTGGTGCCGGTAGAGGAGTAGACTTACGAGGAGGCTGATCAACTGGAAGTGAGTAAGCGATCGAGTTTCTGCTGGGCGAGTTGGATGACAGAATCCGTCGGAATTTCGTTTATCGATTTGTCGTGGAGAGGGGCGTCTGTAGGCGGAGCGAGTAAACTGGAGAGGCTAGTGCTTAAGTGCCAAACAAGGTGGGGGGTATTTCCAAAGAGGGAGATGGATGGCCTTCCAAAGGCCGGGGCCAGATGAGAGGAGGAACCATCAACGCACAGGACCAATCGAGCATTTGCGACCGTGTACAGATATTGTTGGAGTGTTGTTCGACCGGCGAGGTTGATAATAGGAGCCTCAGATTTTTCGCAGACCTCCTTTGAGAAAGCCTGCTCCCATTCCGCCGATCCGCCCGTAATAACGAAGGGACCATAGCCGGAGGCTTTCAGCGTGTTAAGCACAGTGCTCCACCTTGCCGCGGGCCAAGATTTGCTGGGCCAAGCTGAGGTGGGGTGTAGGAGGATGTAATCGTCAGGCAGGCGCGGATGTTTCCATTCAGTCGGGGGATTCCGGAGTTTTGGTGGCCTGAACTCGATTGTTTGCGCACACGGCATGATATCGAAGTAATAACGTCCCCGGTATTGTTCCCATGCTGGCACGTAGGCGGCTCCATTCGGGTAGACGAGTTTGTGCCAGGGCTTAAGGTGTGAGGGGCTTAGCAGCCACAGCTTTTTTGATGGTGCAAGCGTGGTGGCGGTTTTGACCGCAGCATGAAAATTTCCGCTTAAGGAGATCACTTGAGACGCGCAACTGAGCCTGACACCAGATTCGCCTACCACGTTTTCCATGAGCGAGACCATTGGGAGGAAGGCAGCTCTGGTTGAGATGCGGATGGGGGCACCGGAGGCGGCTGCCAACTTCGCCAAACCCGGTTCAACCAGAAGAAGGTCGCCGAGCTGTTTATGAAAGATGACTAGGGGTGCGTGCATGAATCCCGGTTAAAGGCTGCGTTCCATTCGCTGTGCCGTGGCAGAGGAGAGTCAGCGTATCATGACCAAGCCGGCCAGCTGCCGCTCTCTGCTCTCCATTTTCCGAATCTGTAGAAGCAGTTGCAGCTTTTCAATTTTTCGTTTCAGCCAACCGAGTTGCCATTTCTTGCGAAAATAGAGCTTATTTCCCTTCGCATAATCGAGTTCGCCCTCATCCCGTAACGCCAATTGCGTGACCGAACCGAAATGATGAAGGAACGATTCCGCAACAGTCCCCCCAGTAAAATGGGCTAGTTTGACGCGCCGGAAAAAGTCGGTGTCCTCGTATTGCCCAAGCACGAAGTTTTCATCGAAATGGCCAATTTTCTCGAAGACATCGTTTCGGACGCCGAAGCAAACGCCGTGGAGAAAGCCCATGCGAGGGGTGTCCGCCAGCTGGGAGCGCAATTTGGAAGATACGCTTTCGAAATCGTAATCAATTTTGCCCTGCCACATGGCAGGACAGATCACCCCAAATCCCCATCTTTCCCCCGCCTCAATCAGCCCGGATAAAGCCCATGCTGGCAACAAGACATCGTTATTGAGGAATATTTTCCATTTTGTATTTGAGGAAGCCATTAGGCCCGCATTCCATGCTTTTGCGCAACCTTCATTCGTGGCGTTTGTTGCGACCCTAATTTCGGGGAAAGATTGAAGGGCGGCTTGAGTCTCGTCGGTTGATCCGTTGTCGACGACGATTACTTCAGCAACACGAGCATTGGAACTTGCAATCCCCTCCAAGCAAACCTGCGTGTAATTCCAGCGGTTGTAAACCGGGATAATGATAGAGCAATCAAGCATTTTTGTCATCGCTGTACATCTCCCAAAGACAAGTGTATTTCATAAACGTTGCGCAAGCCCGTTCCATGCTAAGAAACAGCCCAAGCCAACCCTGAAGAAATCCGCCTTTTATGAGGTAATTTACAATAAATGCAGTGGTGGTTCGCGCAAAAATCCCAAGGACCCCGATAGATTTCCCCTTTTGCTTCATGGCATCCGCAGAAAACTTGCCATAACGAGCCAGTTTTTCGAGCCTTGAAGCCCAGCTGACTACAGCGTCATGGACCAGAAAGCATTCCCCATCGGCGGGCAGCGATACAATTTCGCCCTGCACTTCAGGCTGGTGATGAATGAGTGTAGGAAAACTCGAACGCGTCTTCCGTAAAAAGCGAAGTTGTCTATCGGGATACCATCCGCAGCAATTGAGGAAGCGGCCTTTCCAATGATTTTTACGAGGCAACTTCACTCCGGAAACATTTTCGGCTTTGGCTATTTCCTTCAGGATAACTGACGTCGCTTCGGAAACCGTCTCATCCGCATCCAAAATGAGAACCCAATCGTAGGAGGCCTGCTGCACGCCAAACTGGCGCGCAGGCTCTACATAGCCCATTCGCTTATGATTTAAAACTCTACACCCCATCTGCCGAGCCAAGTCAGCCGTGCCGTCATCGGACTCCATGTCGACTACAATCACCTCATCCGCCCAACGCACCGATTCCACACAAATCCGAATTTTATCAGCTTCGTTTAGGGTGTTAATTAAAACGGAAATCTGCGCGCTTACGTGCATGCTTTATTTATGGTGCTAGTTTAGACTTGATTCCATTTGGTAGTTAAAAGGTTCCGACTCTCCTGATTTGCCTTACTTATTCACGATAGGCGCGCATTTGTGGAATTAGAATCGATTTAAAGGGAGGGCCGTGAATGTTTAATGTAGGCGAGGCGATTGTCTTGTTTACCTCAAGGAGGGCCACCAGCTAGTCCTAGCTGGGTCTCGATGTTTTGGAAGTTGAAAAGGAATGAGAGCGCGCCGAGTAACAACAAAGGGCAGAAGCCCAGAAGCAAAACCTTATCTCAAAAGAGCTTAAATTCAGGGCTCGTAAGTATCTGACGCTCAAGCGCTGGCAGAGGGGCCCCCAGCAAATTACCTGAGAGGTCGGGTTGGACTGCTTGGCTTTCGTCTCTGCTTTGGGGAACACTCTCGGATCTGAAATATCGAGTACATGAATTCTAGTCCCTCAAGCTCGGTGCCTGTCTCAGGTGTCGTTTCCACTTACCGACGCCTTTTTGGCTATCTGCGGCCGTATCGGTTGCGCTTTTTCGGCGGGTTGCTCACCGCCGTCTTCGCCGGCATGAGCTCCACTGCCCTCATGGCGGTGCTCACCATCGTCTTCAAGCTCGTGCTCGGGGGAGAGCTGACTTTTACCCAAAAAGTCCCCTTCTTCGGAACGGTTGACTTTACGCCGTGGATCCTGCCCTGGCTGCCTTCCGGAAACTGGCAGACCATCGGGTCCGTCATGGTGGTCTGCTCGGTCATTCCCATCTTCATGGGAATCCGCGGCTTGTTGGACTTTCTGGCGAACTACCAGATGACTTGGGTCGACCAACGCCTGACCCGGGATCTCCGCAGAAAAGTATTCACGCGGCTGATGGGGCGCTCGCTGGAGTTCTTTAACCAGCAGCGCGGCTCGGAGTTGATCCAGACCGTATTTGGAATGACCTCGATGTGCAGCAATACCGCGATGACGTTGGCTGCCGATTTGGTGAGGCGTCCTGCGGCGATAATCTCCGCACTCATCTTCCTCACGATGAAAGACCCAGTGTTCATGGGGTTCAGTTTGGTGGTGTTTCCCCTCTGCATGTTGCCGGTGGTGTTATTGCGCCGCAAGGTTCGCAAGAGCGGTAGGAAAGAGCAGGAGTTGGCGGCCAAAATCTCTGGCGTCATGATGGAGGCGATCTCTGGGATTCGCGTAGTGAAATCCCACGCTCGAGAAGATTACGAGGCGGAGCGATTTTCGCGTGCGGCGGCGGATGTAAATAGCATGGCGATGCGGATCTTTCGCACCATGGAGATTGTTGGTCCTTTAGTGGAGACAGTGGCGTCGCTTGGGATCGCTGGAGGCCTTGTTTATTGCTGGGCGCGTGGCGTGAGTTTTGACGACTTCTCGTTACGTGTTGGACTGCTGGTGATGTTGTATCCGGACGTCAAAGCGCTGAGCAAAATCCAAATGGTGATCCACCGTTGCACCACCTCGGCGGAGCAAGTGTTTAAGATGCTCGATGAAGATCCCGAGGTTCCTGATGCGCCCGATGCAGTTGCGTTGAGCCGAGCGAAGGGATCGCTGCGATTTGAGAATGTAACCTACGCTTACCGGCCCGGGGCGGCACCCGCAGTCCGGGGACTGAATCTCGAATTTGAGCCCGGAAAGTTCTATGCGCTCGTGGGAGAAAGCGGGGCTGGGAAAAGCACACTCATCGCCCTCATTCTTCGTTTCTACGATCCGCGCGAAGGCCGAATTTTATTGGACGGACATGACCTGCGGGGCCTTCAGCAGAGGTCGCTTCGGGAACAGATTGGGATCGTGAATCAGGACTTGTTTCTCTTCAACGACACCATTGCAAACAACATACGGTACGGGCGATTGGATGCCACGCTCGAGGAGATCCGGGAGGCGGCGAGGATTGCACGCGCGGACGACTTCATCCTGAAGCAGCCATCCGGATACGATACGTTGGTGGGGGACAAGGGTTGCAATCTGTCTGGGGGCCAGTTGCAGCGGATCACGATTGCGCGAGCGATTCTTCGCAATTCGCCGATTTTGCTGCTGGATGAAGCGACGTCAAATTTGGACACCGACACAGAACAGGCCTTCAAGGATGCGCTGAGTGTGCTACGCCAAGGGCGGACGGTCGTCGCCATTGCTCACCGGTTCTCGACGATTTTGGAGGCGGATCAAATCGTGGTGATGGATCAGGGTTCGGTGGTGGACCGAGGGACTCATGCGGAGCTGGTGGCGCGCTGCGGGATTTATGAGCGGCTCTTTCGCTTGCAGTTCACGGTTGGCGACGTCTCCGGATAGATTGCGTAATTCTGCCGGGTTAATTGCCACTGGCGAAATTATAGAATACTAACAAGCGTATGTGGTCCGATCCTCAAACATGGATTTCTCTCCTCACCCTGACGGTTCTCGAAATCGTTCTTGGGATCGATAACGTCATTTTTATCTCGATTCTCACCGGGCGCGTCGCGGTGGAGCACCGGGAAAAAACTCGGGTCATCGGTTTGGCCTTGGCGTTGCTGACGCGCATCGCCTTGTTGTGTTCGATCTTCTGGTTGATGGGTCTGACGAAGCCGATCTTTACCGTGCTGGAGCATCCGCTGACGGGGAAAGATTTGGTGTTGCTGGCTGGCGGCCTTTTTCTCCTTTGGAAAAGCGTGCATGAGATTCATGGGGCCTTGGAGGGGGAAGAGGGAGACGCCGGCGCGTCGAAAGTGAGGGCCAGTGTTGCTTCGGTCGTGGGTCAAATCTTGGTTATCGACATCGTTTTTTCGTTGGATTCCGTGATTACGGCGGTGGGATTGGCGCAACAAGTGGAGGTGATGATTGCTGCGGTGGTGTTGGCGATGGGCGTGATGTTGTGGGCTTCCAAGCCGATCGGTGAGTTTGTGAATCGGCATCCCTCGGTGAAGATGCTGGCGCTCTCGTTTCTTCTCATGATCGGGTTGATGTTGGTTGCGGATTCGCTCGGGCACCACATTCCAAAGGGTTACATCTACTTTGCGATGGCCTTCTCGTTCGGTGTGGAGTTGCTGAATTTGCGGATGCGTACGAAGCGCAAGACAGAACCGGTCCACTTGCATCGGACGATGTAGACCCTTGGTTTGCGTGCTGAGTTTGCGGCTGTTTTGAGCCGGGGCTGAGGCGCTCGGGTTAGGTTCTGTCTACAGGCTGGGCAGCTTCCATTGGCCTCGATAGGGGCGCGACATGAGCGAATTTGCGGCCGCATCCCCGACGATCGTCTCAGTGGAGGCGTCCCATTCGAGGCTCCTGCCAGTCCGCCAGGAAATCATTCCGAGGAGCGGCAAAACCGACGAGCGATGGGCGATTTCGATTCCTGTAAGCGGTGGACGGTTTCGGTCGATCGCATCCAAAAAATCGGCCCAGAGGAGCTGAAGGTTGTGTCCGTCGGGTTCTTGGAGCTGGGATTCCATGTGTTCGGATTTTCCACCTTTGGTGCTGGGGTAGAAGGTCCAACCATCGCGCCAACCGATGTGGAGAACGCCTTTTGAGCCGTAGTAATACGCGCCGATTTTGTGTTTTTCGGAGTCGTTGCCAGCGAACTTGCGATGTTCCCAGATGCAGGTGAATTTCTCGAAATCGTAGGTTGCGACTTGGTGGTCTGGAGCATCGCTAGTTTGCTCCTTTTCATTGAGAACAGCGGGTCCCAAGACTGGGCGCCCTCCGGTGCAGAAGATGCGTTTTGGGTAATGTTCGCCACTCCACCAGAGCACTTGGTCTAGCCAGTGGACGCCCCAATCGCCGAGCGTTCCGTTCCCGAAATCTAGGGCGTTCCGCCAACCGCCGGGATGGAGCCTTTTGCTAAATGGCCGGAGAGGCGCTGGCCCGCACCAGAGATCCCAGTCCATCTCATCGGGCGCAGGCTCGTTTTGTGTGGGTTGCTCTGGGGCACTTGCGGCGCTGTGGACGAAGAGACGAACCATGCCCACATCGCCAACCGCGCCGGATTTGAGAAAATTCATTCCGCTGACGTGATGCGGGCCGATGCGGCGATGGAGGCCCACCTGAACCATGCGGCCGGATTCGCGCGCGGCTTTTAGCATGGCTTTGCTTTCGAGGATGGAATGGCCGGTGGGTTTCTCAACAAACACGTGGGCTCCCGATTCCAAGGCAGCGATGGTGATAAGCGCGTGCCAGTGATCCGGAGTCGCGATGATTACAACGTCTGGTTTTTCTTTGGCCAGAAGCTCACGGTAGTCGCGGTAAAGCTTGGGTTTGGTACCGCTCAAATCTTGGATTTGGTCGCCCGCTATTTCGAGGACGTTGCCGTCGACGTCGCCGAGGGCGACGGGAATGCAACGTCCGGAAGCGAGTGCCTCTTTGAGGATGTTTTTCCCCCACCAACCGGAGCCGATGAGTGCGGTGCGGAGTTTGCGGGGCTCGGATGCCCGGACAAATGGGGCGGCACTGGCGAATGCGGCGTAGCGTAGGAAAGAGCGTCGATTCATTCCGGTTGCCGTTAGTGTAGATTGAGTACTACAAGTTCGCCTCGGTTATTACGGCAGTACAGGAGTCCGTTTGCGAGGACGGGAGCAGTCCACGCTTTCGGGCCGAAGACCTGAGTGCGAGCGGTCGGTTTGAATTCGGTGGGGATGGCAGGAGCGATCACGACCTCGCCGTTTCCCGAGAGCGCTAGAAGATGGCCGTTCGCGACAATGAGTCCGCCAGAGCCGAAGCCGGGTTCGGACCATTTCTCTTCTCCTGTAGCGAACTCGACACATTTGAGGGAGGCTTTCTGCGTCGTATCACCGTCCACACCGTAGAGATGTCCTTCGTGCAGGACCGCCGCATTCATTTGGGTTCGCAGTTTTTTCGTTTTCCAAATCTCCTCAGGATTTGACCCGTTTATTTTGAGCAAAGTGCCTCCCTTTCCGTATCCGCTGGAAATGAAGATCTGATTTTCAAGGACGACGGGGTCTGCCGCATTGACGCCGTATTCAGTGATCCAGCGGACGCGCCATGCTTCGGCGCCTGTTTTTCGATTTACTGCGAGATAGTTTTTGGAGCTCCCGAAAAGAGCCAGATCGCCGAAGGGCAAGGGCGTTGAATATCCGGCATCTTTGGGCTCTGACTTCCAGACGAGTTTACCCGTGGATTTGTCGAAGGCGGCGCCGGCTTCTCCTACATTGAGGATGAGGAGGCTGTCGCTGACGAGCGGTGCGCCCGTGAAGCCCCACATGGGGAGCGGCGCGCCGGTATCGGTGGCGACGTTGGTTTCCCAGATGATTTTTCCGGTTGTGGCTTCGAAGCAAAATAAATTTCCCCACCGGCTTAGCCAGTAGAGGCGATCGCCCTCGAACGTGGGGGTGCCGGTGGTACCGCCTTCGAAAAATTTGTCTCCAAGTTCTGCAGGGTAGCTGTGTTTCCACAGTGGCTTTCCCGAGTTCGCATCGAAACAAAATACTGTGTCTTTGCCGTCGGCGTGTCCGACGGTTGCGGCCCGCCCTTGAGAAACGACGACAGAGGAGAAACCGAGCCCCACTTCCGCTTTCCATGCGACTGGGATTTCTCCGGGCCATTTGCTGCGCCATTCCTTTTCTGAGGAGATACCGTTGTGGTTGGGGCCTCGAAAGTGAGGCCAATCTGCAGCGTTCGTTTTGAGCGTGGCTGTGAACGCGAGTGGAATGAGGAGGGTGAGGAGTTGTGCCGTTTTCGAATTTGGGGAGTTCACGCTTCGAGGCTACGACGAGTCGCATCGAGGGCAATCCTGAGGTTGTGAGAGAGTTGGCCCCTGTGGGGTGGGGAGGGACTGAACGCTCAGGGAACGGCTTTTTCGACCCAGACACATTTGCGCTGAAAATCGAGCGTGACTCGGTGGGGACGGAAGGGGCCCCATCCGAGGATGGCCTCGCGGCAGGAGTCGCTGGCGTGGTACTCGACGTCATCGATGCGAACATGACCGAGGTTAATTTCGCGCAGGCGTCCGACTTGGTCGAGTTCGACTCCGCCGACCCCGAGTTGTTTTTGGGTTGGGTGTGAGCCTGGGGAGGAGGAACGCGAATGGAGTGGAAGGTTCAGAATAGTCCGACTGGGGGCTCGGAGGTTCGCGCCGTAGCCGGTGTCAAAGAACGCAGGAATTGTTTTCCCGCCGACTTGGATTTTGACCCAGAGACGTCCATCCCTTTGTTCAAAAGGGAAGGATGCGGCGTCTTTTTGGGGATGGAAGGGGCGCTGGACGCCGAAGTGAGCCTCGTTGTTTGGCGTATCAAGGGTGACGTAGCTGAAACGTTCCAGAAAGGGAAGGCCGAGGAGGTTGATGGGCATTCGCTCGACTGGCAGGCCTGCGAATCGGAGTTGGTATCGGTTTAAGAGTATGGCTGCGATTCCCCTGCCGACTACTGGATAGCCCTCGAGGCTTAGCGACTCAAAGCGTCCCAGTAGGCCGTCGGTATGGCCGCCGACCCCAAGACCGTGAAGTTTAGACCTTTGAAGGATCGGAATAGGGATCGAAGCGGCGGAGTCTGCGTCGAGGACGACAGGGAAGGAGGCTCCTGTATCGAGGAACCAGTGAAGCGGGGTGCCATTAATGAGGATTTCGATGGAGGGAAGATTGCGGGTGGTTTGGAGGGGGATTCGGACTTCGGAGCCGGGGCGGAGTTTTAGAGGGGGAAGATCCGTGACCCACTCGCCATGGTGTAATTCTGTCGGCAGGCTGGGGACGGAGTTTTGGCGGAGGCGCGCTAGAGTATGCTTAGAGACCGGTTGGACGTGGGGCGTGCATGCGAGTGGAAGATGCAGGATTGCGAGGATTAGAATCAGGGGGAGAAAACGATGGTTTTGGGCCATGTGGATCTTTGAAAAGAAAAAGCCCGCAGGATGAGTGCGGGCTTTTTAAGGAGAATCCTTTGTGGGAGGTGACTACGAGGCCTCGGCTTCGGAATCGTCTTCCTCGTCGTCTTCGTGGTCGTCCATGTCTGGATCCGGCGGGAGATCCAAACTTTTAGCAAACTTGCGTTTGCGTTTTCCAACTGGAAGCGGAGCGAGAGTCATGGTGACAGCCTTTCCCATGAGTTTTGGAGGCTGTTCAACGTTCGCCATCTGAGACAGATCTGCCGCGATTCGCTTCATGAGGACCATGCCTAGCTCCTTGTGAGCATTTTCACGGCCGCGGAATTGCAGCTGAACCCGGACCTTGTTGCTCTTATCCAAAAATTCCTCTCCATGCCGGATTTTAGTTTCGTAGTCGTGCTCGCTGATGTGCACGCGAAACTTGATTTCCTTGAGCTTGCTGGTGGCGTTTTTCTTGTCCTTTTCGTGTTTCGAAATTTCGTACTTAAATTTTCCGAAATCGACGATACGGCACACGGGGGGAGCGGCGGTTGGGGCGACCTCGACGAGGTCGAGCCCGGCCTGTTGGGCAGCTCGCAGAGCGTCTTGGATTTTCATGATCCCGAGCTGCTGGCCGGTTGAGGCGACAATCACGCGCACCTCGCGGGCGCGGATTCGTTGATTCACTCGATACTGCTGGATGATAGAGATAGACAGGTATGAACCGGCTCCGGGGAGCTCACGGACGGTTCGGGTTTTTATAAGGTCGCAGTGCGGGTTTCGGCGGGTGTTTAAGCCGAAGCTTGTCCACCCAGATTCCCGGCTCTTTCTCCGCCCAGCTGCGTTCTGGGGAGGAGGAGACAGACAGTTTTAAAGCCAGTCACAGTTAGCCGCGTACGCCCGAAGTGCTTTGGGAGCAAGAGCAAAATACACGGGAGGACTCGGATTGCTGTGGATTTTAGCGTCGGAAAAAGTCCGTAAAAACGGAAAAAGACACATGGGAAGATGGTTTAAACGCATTCTACCTGTGTTCGCAGAGGAGCCCTTTTGGTGATGTATTTTGGCGAAACAAAAAGGGCTTATTTTTTCGGGTCTACCTCCTTTCTGACGCAATTTGGGGAGGTGCTTTAAGCGGGGCTCTTGAAATTTAACTCTGAAGCGCGCATTTTCCTTTCTCGCCCATGCAACTCACTCTCCTGAAGTCCAAGATCCACCGTGCCGCGGTGACGGGAGCCAGCCTTCATTATGAGGGAAGCCTTACGATTGCCTCTGATCTTGCGGAAAAGGTGGGGCTTCTTCCTTATGAGAAGATCTTGGTCGGAAATATGGCGAATGGCGCCCGTTTTGAAACCTACGTCATCTATGGAGAGCGTGGGAGTGGGGCCATTCAGTTGAACGGAGCGACCGCCCACCTTGGAAAGATAGGCGATCGGCTCACCATTATGAATTTTGCCCAATTCACGCCTGAGGAGGCTTTGGGACATCGGCCTAGGGTGATTTTGGTCAACGAACGCAACGAGGTGGTGAGTACCGAGCAATCGGTGCCCGAATACCGAGATGTGACGCGGTGAAGTCTGGAATAGTCCCAGCGCTGCATTTTTCCAGAAACGCGACGGAAGACGACGCATGGGCACTCAAAAACAAAGGAGGCCGAAGGGAGAGGACGCAGCACAGAAGGGGCAGGAGGGATTGTCGCGAAAGCAAACTGAGTCTCCTTACAAAGGTTCTGTTCATCGAGGAGCGACGCGGCCGCCTATCTTGCGGTTGCACAAGCTGAAATCGCTGATTTTGGAGGGGAACTTTCCAAATTGTAACACTTTGGCGAACTTGCTGGAGGTTCACCCGAAAACCATTCAGCGCGACATTCACTTCATGCAGAATGAAATGAGTCTGCCGTTGGAATATCACCCTCAGAAGTTTGGGTATCACTTTACTGGACCTGTCGCGTGGAACGGGAGTCTGGATGTGACCGAGGGGGAATTGGTGGCGATTCTTATCGCGCAAAAGGCCCTTCAGCAGCACCGAGGAACCGTTTTTGAGAAGCCTCTGCTTTCCGCGTGCCGCAAAATTGAGGAGGCGCTGAGTGGGATGGTTTCGCTGAATTTAAGCGATCTGGACGAGGCCTTTTCTTTCAAGGAAACGGGGGCGCCTGAATTAGATGTTGAGATGTTTGAGAAGGTGGGCAAAGCCGTGCGCGAATGCCGGGAGTTGAGGTTTGAGTACCAAAAGCTGGGGTCCGACGCCTTTGAAGAACGCGTGGTAGAGCCCTACCATCTGGGGTGCGTGAACGGGCAATGGTATTTATTCAGTCACGATGTAGACCGCCAGCAGATGAGGACCTTTGCTTTGCCTCGGTTGCGGAAGCCTGAGGTGGGGCAGCGCCGGTTTGAACGGCCGTCGGCATTTTCGATTGCTGATTATTTGCGCGATAGTCTGGATGTCTTTCGGGGGTCTGGGCAACCGGAAGAGGTCCGGGTGCGGTTTGACAAGTGGGGGGCTGCATTGATTCGAGGTCGGAAGTGGCATGAGAGTCAGCGTGTCAAGGCGTTGTCTGGGGGCGAGGTGGAGGTGGAGTTGCAGCTTTCGAGTTTTGAGGAGGTGGAGCGCTGGGTGCTGGGTTTTTCAGGGCACGCTTGGGCGGTGTTTCCTCCGGCTTTTGTGGAGCGTCTGCGAAAGACAACGGCTGGGATGGTGGCGAGACACTCCCTAGGTTCTGAGAGCTAAGGGCAAATAAGGGTGGAAAATTGTACGTGTGCGTATTAATTTGCACGGCAACGGGCGCCGTTTGGGCGCGCCTGTCGCTGTGTAGCAACTCCTTTCCTCGTTCTTATTTTCTGATCTATGAATCCCTCCGCTGCTTCCTCTCAACCCGGTATGACATGGCTCGCTTTCGCAATGCTGACCGTCGTCAGCTGGGGTGTTTACGGCGTCTTCTTACACAATGGTCAGATGCAGATGCAGGATCCGGTGCATGGGCGCTACAAGGCCTTTCTGTTTGTTGGGATCGCCTATTTCCTCGTGGCTGTTTTAGCGCCACTGGCCATGTTGATCGCCAATGGTGCTGACTGGAAATATCCGGCGGGAGGAATGGGCTGGTCTTTGGTGGCTGGGATTGTCGGCGCTATTGGGGCATTTGGAGTGCTTCTTGCTTTCGGAGCAAAGGGATCTCCGTCGGTAGTCATGGCTATCGTCTTCTCAGGGGCGCCCATCGTGAATGCGGTGGTTTCTCTGATGATGCATCCGCCAGAGGGTGGGTTAGGGGCCATTAAGCCTGGGTTCTGGCTGGGGGTGATCCTTGCGGCGGTCGGGGGGTGTCTGGTGACATTTTTCAAGCCAGCTCCCGGAAAGCCGCATGCCAAACCTGCGCCTCAGGTTCAGACGGCTCCTCCCGCTCAAAATTAACGGTTAGCTTTGCCCGTTCGGGCTTCCCAACGGCTCGATTCTCTCAGGCCCATGAGTGATTCTTTACGAGATCGGCAGTGGAGCCTCCTTCGTGAATTGTTGAAAGAGGTGCTGGGCCAAAATCCGTTTCAGCGGGCGCGACTTTCTCCCTCCTCCTGCGAGAAGCTGCCGGATTCTCTGGAGGCATTTGTCCAGAGGATCCCTCGTACGACCAAGCAGGAGATCGTTGAGGATCAGAGGAGGCACCCGCCTTTTGGCTCAAATCTGACATGCCCGAAGGGGGATTACCTCCATTTCTGCCAAACCAGTGGCACAACCTCGCAGCCGATTGCAGTGATCGATACGGAGCGGAGTTGGGAATGGCTTTTGGACAACTGGCAGACGGGCTTCCAATTGGCCGGAGTGGAGTCTGGCGCGAGGGCGTACTTTGCTTTTTCCTTCGGACCATTTCTTGGATTTTGGACGGCATTTGAGGCGGCGAAACGGATGGGGCTCCTCTGCTTTCCGGGGGGTGGTTTGAGCAGTGCGGCTCGGCTTCACTCCTTAATCCATTATGGTGCGGAGGTTCTCTGTTGTACGCCGACCTACGCATTGCATTTGGCCGAGGTGGCGAGGAAGGAGGGAATCTCGCTATCGGAGTCTGCAGTCCGTCGAATTCTGGTCGCAGGGGAGCCAGGAGGCAGTTTGCCCGCAGTGCGTGCCCAGTTGGCCACTGCTTGGCCCGGAGCGGAGGTGGTCGATCATTATGGCATGACCGAAGTGGGCCCAGTCGCCTTTGCGAGTCCAGAGTCTGCTGGGATGTCGTTGCGGGTGCTTGAGGAGCGTTATTTTGTGGAGGTTCTGGATGTTGTTTCGGGGAGCGTAGTGGAAGAAGGGGAGATGGGGGAATTGACGCTGACTCCGCTAGGTCGCAGCGCATGGCCTCTATTGCGCTATCGGACGGGCGATCTCGTGCGCGCGCGGCGGGACGAGTCCGGCAATCTGCAACTCATCGGAGGCATTTTGGGGCGCACAGATGACATGGTCATCGTGCGCGGCGTGAACTTGTATCCGGGGGCCGTAGAGCAGGTCGTGCGTTCGATTCCCGAGATCGGCGAATATCGAGTCAGCGTGAAGCGGGCCAAGGCAATGGCCGAAGTCTTGGTAGAGATTGAATCAACTCGGAATGCGAGTTTGGCGTCCGAGTTAGAGAGGGCTTTCGAGAAGGCATTCGCCCTTAGGATTCCAGTGTACGTTGTTCCTCAGGGAAGCCTTCCTCAATTTGAGTTTAAGGCGCGCCGATGGCGGGTTGACCCCCCAGAATGCTAGGAGCCTAGCTGGACGATTTCGGCGAATTCTGCTGCTGAGATTGGAATCACAGAAAGACGGGATTGGCGGATGAGAGCGATATTGCAAAGGGTCGGGTGCGCCTTGAGGGTTTCGAGGGTGACGGTGGTGTGGAGGGGCTTCTTCGGTTCAAGATCGACGCACACCCAATCGCCTTCGGAGGCGGTTGGATCGGGATACGACTCGTTGAGAACGGAGGCAATACCAACGATCTCTTTACCCACAACGCTGTGGTAGAAGAGGGCTAGATCGCCCTTTCTCATAGCTTTGAGATGATTGCGTGCCTGAAAATTTCTAACTCCCGTCCAGGCTGTTTTTCCGTCCTGCACGAATTGCGTCCACGAGTAAGCGGTTGGTTCCTGTTTGACGATCCAGTGTTGGGGAGAGGTAGGCATGGCAGTGGTGCACACGCTGAACTGAGGACTGGGGGTACGCTCAAGAAAAATGAGCGCGCGCGCTCAATCAACAGCGAGAGCCAAGGCAGGCCGAGTGTGTTCCGGCTCTGGAGCTCGCGAAAATTCGAGTACACGGATCTGCCCATCCTCTTCTTCCACAAGAGCGGAGAGACTTTCGACCCAGTCTCCGCAGTTAAAATATTCGAGTTTCCCAATTTTACGGATGGCTGGGGTGTGAATGTGACCGCAAACGACCCCTTGGATATCGTGCTCGAGTTGGGCGAGGTGAACGACGGCCGTTTCGAATGCGCCAATGTAGTTCACGGCATTTTTGACGGAACGTTTTGCGGCAGCGCTGAGGGACCAGAAGTGCAACCCCATCATTTTCCGGATCCAGTTGATCGGGGTGTTGAGTCGCAATAACAGCGTGTAGCCGATGTCACCAAGGTGAGCGAGCCAACGGCTGTTCTGAACTACGGTATCCAACTCGTGTCCGTGGATGACTAGGAGGCGGCGTCCGTCGGCCGTGGTGTGGATCGCTTTCGGTTGGACGGTGACGGCCCCGTATTCGCCGTGGAATCCGGAAATGAACTCATCATGGTTACCGGGGATGTAGATCACTCGGGTTCCTTTGCGCCCTGCACGGAGCAACTTTTGGATGACGTCGTTATGCGCTTGCGGCCAGTAGATGCCGCGACGAAGCGACCACACATCAATTAAATCCCCGACCACGTAAAGGGTTTCGAATTCATGTTTTTTCAGGAAATCCAGCAGTAGCTCCGCCTGACTGCCCCTGGTTCCAAGGTGCACATCTGAAATCCATCCGGTTCGGAAATGAGTGCTCACGTCTCATGCAATGAGGCGGCGAGGGGAGGGGGAGCAAAACCAAAACAGAGACAGAAGTGCTATTTTACGTGTCTGTCACAAAGCAGGTCTTCAAAGCGAGGGATTGACGCGGCCGGATGCGCGGCTAAAGCGTGGTGTCTCCTCTTATGAACTACTCGTCTTGGATTCGTGTGATGGCCTTTGCAATCGCAACTGCGACCCTGCCTGTTTTGGCGGCGGATAATCCTAACCCCAACCCCGGAACGCCTCCGAGTGCGGAAGCCCAAAAGGCTTATGCCGAACTCTCAAAGCGTGGCGTCCTAGTTCAGCCCCTGGCGGTTGGGTCCAATTGGTTTTACGTCAACTTTCGCGGCGCTGATAAATCCGATGCGGCATTGTTTGCCTTATTGAAGGATGGGGCAGGCATTGTGGATCTCGATTTGTCGGGCCAGAAGTTTGGCGATGCGGACTTGGCGTCTTTGAAGGGCTTGCAGAACCTGCAGAAGTTGAACCTTTCGAAGAGTGCTGCGAATGATGCGGCGGTGTCACACCTTCAAGGGCTTCCAAAGCTGGAATCGTTAAACTTGTTCCAGACTGAGGTCACGGATACGGGACTTTTGAATCTGAAGGACTGTAAGAATCTCAAACGGCTGTATGTGTACCAAACCAAAGTTACTGACGCGGGTATTCAGCAGCTCAAAGCTGCTCTTCCCCAGCTAAAGTTGGAGCGTGGCGGTGCGATCCTCGTGACACCTCCTAAGAAAGAGGAACCCAAAAAAGAGGAAGCCAAGAAGTCAGATCCGAAGCCTGAGGCGAAGAAGCCCGAAGCGAAGGTGCCCGAACCCAAGCCAGAGCCGAAGCCCGAAGCCAAAGCGCCCGAACCCAAGCCAGAGGTGAAGCCGGAGGTGAAGTCGGAGGTGAAGCCGGAGGTGAAGCCAGAGGTGAAGCCAGAGGTGAAGCCAGAGGTGAAGCCAGAGGTGAAGCCAGAGGTGAAGCCGGAGGTGAAGCCGGAGGTCAAAGCGCCCGAACCCAAGAAAGAGGAGGCGAAACAATAGGCTGCTCGACGGTTCGTTCGTTCGACAAACAACCTTAAGCGCTCTCTCCAATGAAAAAAATTCAGGCGACTCTGTTTTCCCTTCTCATTTCTTCAGCGGCTGCGTTTTCCGGTGACTTTACTGGGTCGGTGGGACTCCAGCTCTACAGTCTCCGAGAGTCTTTTAAGTCCGATGTCCCAGCCTCTCTCGACAAGGTAAAAGCTCTGGGGATAAAGGAGGTCGAACTGGCTTCCATTTACAACATGGAGCCCGCCAAGTTTCTCGGCTTGCTTAAGGAGCGCGATCTCGTCGCAGTCAGTGCGCATTATCAATACAACCAGATGGAGAAAGATATTTCTGCTGCGGTTGCAGAGGCGAAGGCGCTCGGGCTCAAATATGTGGCCTGCCCGTGGATCCCACATCCCGACACCGGCTTTGACGAGCAGGTGTGCCGAAAGGCGATCGCGGACTTTAACAAATGGGGCGAGGCTTTTGCCAAGGAAGGCATTCGGTTTGCCTATCATCCCCACGGCTTTGAATTTCTCCCGCTTGGTGACGGGGCGGACAGGATGCTCGACTTACTCATTCGCGAAACCAAGACGGAAGCCGTCTCCTTCGAAATGGATGTCTTTTGGATCTTTCAAGGTGGTCAGGATCCGGTGAAGTGGCTTGAAAAATACCCGACCCGATGGGTGATGTTGCATTTGAAGGATCTCCGCAAGGGAGCGCCTGTCGGATTGGTACCCAAGAAAGTCGCAAAGACCGATCAGGTGGCTCTGGGGCTTGGCGCCGTAGATTGGCCAGCGGTGTTGAGAACAGCCGCCAAGATTGGCGTAAAACACTACTTCATCGAGGACGAATCGCCTGCGGTTGAAGAACAATTGCCGGTGAGTCTGCGGTACCTCAAGACACTCCAGTAAGCGTCCCGGAGTGGAGTCTCTGGAGTTCTAGGATGCGGTGGCGGTGATTCGAACGATCAGTTGCTTTAGCAATCCACTGGGGTCTCCGCCGCTTGTGACCAGGGCGATGTTTGTGGCGAGTGTAGCCTTTTGAGCGGCTCGCAGTTCTTGAATATTGTAGCGGTGCGCATGTTGCGCGGCGATGCCGAGAGCGAATGCGTTGATACCCCCGTCCTTTTTTCGGGGCAGGTGCTCCAAGGCTTCCGGCGCAAGTTTTTCCAATGATTTTCCGAAAAAGAAGGGCTGGGCCGGTCGGTTCAGTTTGTGGCGGTCCATCAGATCCTTAACCGCAAGCAGGTTTCGGAAGGTGGGGATGATCGCAACTTGGATGATCGCAACGGCTGATTCCTCTTGAGTCAGCAGTTGGTCCAAGAGTTCGAGGGATCGGCTGGTGCTTCTCGAGGCTAGGGCGTTTCCCAATTCAAAGATTACGGTGGAGGCTGTCATTGGGACGAGGAAACGGACGTCCT
>CANFNA010000035.1 GCA_947448395.1 Chthoniobacteraceae bacterium | reverse complement strand
GGTAAAACAACGCTCCCATGCTCCGCCCAAGAACCGTCCGCTCCTAAAGCGCATCCTCCTTCAGGAAAGTGAATGAGCACGCGTTCGCGCACTCCTGCTTTCAGCAACTGCTGCATGGAGGACTTGAGGGCGGAGCGGTCAATTCCACTGTTAGTTCGAATGGTGTGGCCGGTAACGTGGGCCGCCTCAAACTCATTCATAATACAGTAATCCGTGTGCTTCAGAGCGGGTAGGACGACTTTGGCGAAACGATCGCTGTCCTCACTGACCGTATCAATGGATGTCTTGAGGCCAGCAGCCTGAGCTCTGGCGAGAACACCAGCGGCGACCGTTCCCCAAGTTGCACAGGAGGAGTCCAAACGGTCGAGGAGAAGCAGGTAGCCGAGATGAAAGATGCGAGCCTCAGTTTTGGTGAAGTCAAAGTCGGCGTCATCGAGCAAGGCATTCGCGCCACGAGCATGAAAAAACGTCCGTCTTCCCGTGCTGCTGACGGTCATGACATCGGTGTAACTGGTGGGGGCGTCATCCGTGCTACGCAAATTTTGGGTTTGGATGCCAAGTTGATGACATTGGTTTAAAATATAACGGCCATTTTGGTCATTGCCGACCAAGCCAACCGCTTCCAAAGGGAAGCCCGCACCGAGGAGAGCGAGGTCCACTAGGACGTTGAATGGGGACCCTCCGGTGCCTCGGGACTCGGAGGAGATGTTGGCTAAAGCATCTTGTTGGGGCCACACATCGATCATTTTGACAGCGTCAACAATCCAGTTTCCCCCAGCGAGGAGTCCTTTGCGTGAATTCATGAAAAAAGCGTGAAAAAAGTCAAAGACGCAGGAAACGGGGAAAGGTTTCTTGTGCCAAGAATTCGTTTTGAAAAATCGAAAGAGATTTTAGACCAATGGATGGCTTGGCCGGTTGGTCGGGTCTGTCGTTTTAAATTATCGAGGCCGAGGCTCTTTGACTCGTTCAATGTGGGCGCCAAGTCCTGCCAGTTTTTCGTCAATCGACTCGTATCCTCGATCGATATGGTAGACGCGGTTGACCTCGGTGACGCCTTCCGCGACCAAGCCGGCTAGGACAAGGGCCGCCGATGCTCTTAAGTCGCTTGCCATGACCGGTGCTCCGCTCAATTCGGTAGCGCCATGAATGATCGCGGTGGCCCCTTCAAGTTCGATTGAGGCGCCCATGCGCTTGAGTTCTGAGATGTGCATGAAGCGCTGCGGAAATACGGTTTCGGTGACCCTGCTAACCCCGTTTGCTCGGTTTAGGAGCGCGCACATTTGTGCCTGCATATCGGTAGGAAACCCAGGGTAGGGCTCCGTGATTAATTCTAAAGGTCTTACTCCGCCATTGCTGCGAAGCGTGATTTGATCCCGTTGAATTTCCAGAATAAAGCCAGCTTCCTTTAAAGCATTTGAGATGGAGAAAAGATGATCGGGATTGACTCGGCGCAGAGTGACCTCAGTTCCCGCAAGGGCTGCGGCAACGAGAAAGGTTCCCGCTTCAATTCGATCCGGAATGACGGAATGCTCGGTTCCGTGTAGCTGCTTGACTCCTTCAATGCTGATTCGGCGGGTGCCGGCGCCTTCGATTTTTGCACCCATTTTGATGAGAAAATTGGCGAGGTCGACGACTTCGGGTTCGGCGGCAGCGCCTTCAATGACCGTAACGCCTTCCGCGAGGGTAGCGGCCATCATGATGTTGTCTGTGCCCAGAACCGTTGGACCTTGTTTCCCTTCGAGATTCATCGTTGAGCCACGAAGTTCATCGGCGAAAACCTTAACGTCTCCAGCCTCGACGCGGCAGGCGGCGTTCAATGCTCGAAATCCGCGCAAGTGAAGATCAATTGGACGATCCCCAATCACGCAACCGCCGGGGAGCGAAACCTTGGCTTCACGATGGCGTCCGAGCAGCGGTCCGAGCACGCAGACGGACGCTCGCATTTTGCGGACGATTTCGTAGGGCGCCACGGTTTTGATTTTATCGGCTTGGACTGTAACGGTTCCGCTGGCGCGCTCCACCTGTGCCCCGAGGTGGGAGAGGATTTGGAGCATGTAGTGAATGTCACTGAGATCCGGAACACAGTGGATTACGCACGGCTCTGCGGTGAGTAGCGTGGCTGCGAGGATGGGTAATGCGGAGTTTTTGGATCCGCTAATGCGGACGGAACCAGAAAGGCGGCGGCCTCCATGCACGAGAATCTTATCCATACGAAGCGAAAAGGAATCGGTTGCGCCCCTGATAATCGGCTTCCGGACGGACGTCTCGGTAGCCGGATGCGGCGAGAAATTGAGAAAGGAAATCCGATTGATCGTGTCCGATTTCGAGAGCGAGAAGGCCGGAAAGGGCTGCGCGTGCCTGAAGGATTAGGGGCCGGATTAAATCGGCTCCGTCTGGACCGCCATCGAGCGCTAGTAAGGGATCTCGGAGAACTTCACGGGAGAGGTTTTGGATCTCCGATGAGGGAATATAGGGGAGATTAGCGACTATCAGCTGGAATGTTTTTTCTGGGGGAAAAAATAGACTGCCTTCGTGGAAGAGGACTCGCTGTGAGAGCTCGAGAGCGTCCGCGTTGATGCGCGCCAATGTGAGAGCTTCGGCGGATACATCGACTGCATGAACTTCAGAGTCAGGCCATGAGGCGGCAAGGGTGAGTGCGAGTACTCCGCTTCCGGTTCCCATGTCCAAGACGGCATCGGGCGGTGTCGAATGGAGCTGAAGAAGTCTGGCGGCGAATTGCTCTGTTTCGGGCCTAGGGATAAGAGCTCTGGGGTCGCATCGGAACGCACGTCCAAGAAACTCGACGGTACCGAGAAGGTGTTGGAGAGGCTCTCCCGCAGCTCTACGGCGAACGAGGTCGCGAAGGGGTTGGAGTTCCTTTTCTCCGAGAGGCCGGTCGAATTCGAGATAGAGATCCATTCGGCGCTTGCCGAGTGTATGAGCCAAAAGGTGCTCAATGTTGAGACGCGGGCTATCCACTCCAGCCTTCGCGAAGTACTCGGTCGTCGACTTGAGGACTTCGAGTACGGTTTTCATTGAGGGAATGAATGGATTGAGGGGCTGCGAATGGGTCAGCCGTTTGAGCCGAGCTTTGCGGCCTCCAATCGGTCTTGCATATCGGCAGCTTGGAGGGAGGTGATCATCTCGGTGATCTCGCCTTCCATGAAGCGGTCGAGGTTGTAAAGGGTGAGCCCAATGCGATGATCCGTGACGCGGTTTTGTGGAAAGTTGTAAGTGCGGATTTTCTCCTCGCGGCCCCCGGTGCCTACCATGTTTTTGCGTTGGGCCGCGTACTTTTCAGCCTCATCGCGCTGCTTTTGCTCTAGGAGCCTGGAGCGAAGAATTTGGAGGGCCTTCTCTTTGTTCTTTTGCTGAGAGCGACCGTCTTGGCAGCGAACGATCATGCCGGTGGGGAGGTGCATGACTTGAACCGCAGAATCAGTGGTATTCACACCCTGTCCTCCGGGACCTCCAGCGCGGCAGACTTCGATTCGGAGGTCGTCTGCTTTGAGTTCAAAATCAACTTCCTCGGCTTCCGGCAAGACGGCGACGGTGGCGGTGGAGGTGTGAATACGTCCTTGCGCTTCTGTAGCAGGGACCCGCTGGACGCGGTGAACGCCGCTTTCATAGCGCAGTTTTCGAAAAACGCCTTCGCCGGTGGCTTTGAAGATCATTTCACGGAGGCCGCCCAACTCATTCATGCTTTGTTCGAGAGGCTCGATTTTCAATCCAGCCACTTCTGCATATCTGGCATACATCCGAGCAAGGTCGGCGGCGAATAGGGCGGCTTCGTCACCTCCAGTTCCCGCGCGGATTTCCACAATCGCATCACGATCTTCGTTGGGATCTGGGGGAAGAAGGGCGAGTTGGACGTCTTTTTCCAGAGTAGATAAGCGGGTTTCCAGTTCGGGAAGTTCGGCCTGAGCCATTTCGGCCATTTCGGCGTCGGTTCCTGTTGCAAGCTCCTGCGCGGCAGAGAGCTCTGTGCGTGTTTTTAGGAGCGCATCCCACAAGGCCAAGAGTTCTTTGAGACGAGTGTGTTCTCGCAAGATCTCCCGGGCGCGCTTCGGGTCATTGTAGAGGTCTGGCGCTGCAACAAGAACTTCCAGTTCGCGGAAACGATCCTGTTTTTTTGAGACGAGAGGTCCGAAGTCCATCATGGCGTGGAAATTAGGGGGAGCGGGAAGGGCGCTGTTGAGGAGGAGTGCGGACGAGCAGACTTGGAAAAAGCAAAACGGTGAAGGCAGCCCGAGGCGCCTTCACCGTTGGCTTGATCAAAAATAGAGAGCTAGAGCTTCTTGCGACGAACCGTTGGCGCAGAAGAGTAACGGCGGGAGAACTTCTCAATTCGGCCAGCCGTATCTACAAACTTTTGTTCCCCCGTGAAGAAGGGATGGCATGCAGCGCAAATACCGATTTTCAGGTCCCGGCGCGTGGAACGGGTGTTGTATACGTGACCGCAAGCACAGGAGATGGTTGTCTCTTCGTAGCGGGGATGAATGTCGGTTTTCATGTCAAAAAAAGGGAGGCCGGAGACTACGCAGCAGAGCCGATTCGGCAACCAAAAAGAAGCGTGTGCTAAGAAAAACTGCGAGTTTAAGCGGTCAGTCTGATTTTTAGTATCGAGCTCTCCACACTCAGGTGCCCGACATGAAGATCCATCTGAGTGAAATCCCGAAGGTCTATTTGTTTTCCCTCTAAATTTGCGATTGCGGGGCGGGCCATCGCAGAGGCCATGCTTGCGAACATTCCCTTTCCAGAATCGAGAGCAAGGTTACGAAGTCCAACTTTCTGACCTCCAGAGGCGAATAGTTCTCCTTCTGCCTTAATGAGAAGGCTCGCCATCATCATACGCCCTTCCGCTGTGGCGACGAATCGAGCGCTTAAGGGGCCATTTTCAATAAGCCGAACTGAGACGTCTGAGACTTTTGCTCCATGCTCAGCCGCCTTGGCTTCCAGTATCCGTTGAAGGATGCCTTCCAGCGACTTCTCTGGAATCAGCAGCTCAACTTGCGCACCGGCGAACCCGTCAGTTCCGGTGGCGGGTTGGGTGAGCGACACAGAGATTCCCTCAACGCCCGAAGAACGCAGAATTTCTTGCGCCATCGAGACCGCCTCTTCAGCGGATTTTGGCGGGTGCTCTGGGCGCTGTAGGTTGAATCCCGGTAACATGAATGAACAGGTGAGTTGGGTTACTCTAGGAGTTGACGCAGCACGAATGGGAGAATTCCGCCATGTCTATAGTAGTCCACTTCAATTCCGGTATCGATTCGGCTCTTGAGCGCGACTTCGTCCGTCTTTCCAGAGGATCGGTGGATTCGAAGCATTACGGTACTCATGGGTTTGAGGGAATCATCCAATCCGATGAAATCGAATGTTTCGCTACCATCGAGCTCGAGGCTCTGAGCGGTGATACCTTCTGGGAACTGGAGTGGTAATACGCCCATTCCGACAAGGTTGGATCTGTGGATGCGTTCGAAGCTTTGCGCAACAACGGCTTTCACCCCGAGCAAGCGAGTCCCTTTAGCGGCCCAGTCACGCGAGGAGCCTGTGCCATATTCTTGCCCTGCGAATATCACTAGAGGCGTCCCTTCTGCCTGATACTTGATTGAGGCATCGTAAATGGCGAGTTGTTCCAGAGAAGGATGATGGATGGTGACACCTCCCTCGGTTCCGGGAGCCATTAGATTTTTGATCCGCACATTAGCGAAGGTTCCGCGGGTCATGACGCGGTCATTACCTCGGCGAGAGCCGTAGCTGTTGAAATCGTCTTGAGCGACGTGGTTTTCCTGAAGGTATCTGCCTGCAGGTGAGGTTTTCTTGATGGCCCCTGCCGGAGAGATGTGATCAGTGGTGACGGAGTCGCCGAAGATGCCGAGAGGTCGGGCTCCCTTGATTTCAGAGATGTGTCCTGATTCCAGCGAAAATTCCGTGAAGAAGGGCGGCTCCTGAATGTAGGTACTGTTCGGATCCCACTGGTAGATTTCGCCAGTGGAGGATGGGACTTCATTCCACTTTGGATTTTGACTGGCGAAGTCGGTGTAGAGGCGTCGGAACGATTCGGGCGAGGTAGCTGTGCGCATGGACTCCCGGATTTCTGCGAGGGACGGCCAGATTTCTCGAAGGAAGACGGGGTTGCCTTGGGAATCAACGCCGAGGGCCTCTTGGCTCAGGTCGATGTCTACCGTGCCTGCGAGAGCGAAGGCGACCACCAGAGGCGGGGACATCAGGAAGTTGGCTTTAATGTTCTGGTGGACCCGTGCCTCGAAGTTTCTGTTTCCAGAAAGGACGCTCGCCGCAACGAGGTCATTTTGAGTGATGGCTTCCTCGAGCTTTGGATGCAGCGGTCCTGAGTTTCCGATACAGGTGGTGCACCCGAAGCCGACCACCTGGAAGCCGAGTTGGTCTAAGTAGGGCTGGAGGTTGGTGCGTTGCAAATAATCAGCCACGACACGGGAGCCCGGCCCTAGAGAGGTTTTCACCGCGGGATTTACCTTCAATCCACGCTCGACCGCTTTTTTGGCGAGCAGCCCCGCGGCCAGCATGACGCTCGGATTACTGGTGTTTGTGCAACTGGTAATGGCTGCGATCAAAACACTGCCGTGGCCGATCGTTGTATCGGCTGGCTTGTAGGCTGCCGCGGCTGGATCGGCGCCGCCGCTCAGATGAACCGCGTGCTTTGTCGGAAGTTCGTTTGGGGACTTGCCGTACCCTCCCTCTTTAAGGCCCTTGGCGAAAAGCTCTTCAAATGTACTCTTGAGCGCAGGTAGCGCGATGTGATCTTGAGGGCGCTTCGGTCCAGCGACTCCTGGGACCACGGTAGACAGATCCAATTCGAGGTCGACGCTGTAATCCACCTCACCTTTTTTGGGGATACCCCAGAGTTTCTGGGCTTTGTAATAAGCCTCAAACGCCGTGCATTGCTCTTCGGTTCGGCCAGTGTCGCGAAGGTACTGAACCGTCTGTCCATCGACTGGAAAGAATCCCATCGTGGCCCCGTATTCGGGAGCCATGTTTGCCAAAGTGGCGCGGTCAACAACGGGAAGACTCTCGGCCCCTGAACCGTAGAATTCGACAAATTTGCCGACTACTTTGGCTTTTCGGAGCATCTGCGTGACATGCAGAACCAGATCGGTGGCGGTCACTCCTTCCTTGAGAGAACCGGTAAGGTTCACTCCGACGACTTCTGGCGTGAGGAAGTAAACGGGTTGTCCGAGCATCCCAGCCTCGGCCTCGATGCCGCCGACGCCCCAACCAACGACGCCAAGACCATTGATCATGGTCGTATGCGAGTCTGTTCCTACCAGAGTATCGGGGAAATAAACTCCGTCGCGTTCAAGGACCCCTTTGGCCAGATACTCTAGGTTGACCTGATGGACGATGCCGATTCCGGGAGGCACGACCCCGAAGGTTTTAAACGCCTGCTGCCCCCACTTGAGGAGTTGATAGCGCTCTCTGTTCCGTTTGAACTCGAGGTCCAAATTCTGTTCCAGAGCGGTGGGTGAACCGAAGTAGTCAACCTGAACGGAATGGTCGACGACCAGATCCACTGGCACGAGGGGTTCGATCATTTTGGCATCACGCCCCATGCGGTTCACCGCTGAGCGCATGGCAGCGAGGTCAACCAGCAGAGGGACTCCTGTGAAGTCTTGGAGAACGATGCGCGCGACAACAAAGGGGATTTCGACCTGAGCGGGAGATTTCGCCTTCCAGTTGGCGAGGGTTTTAACGTCGTCGGAGGTGACTTTTTTGCCGTCACAGTTTCTAAGGACGGATTCCAAGACGATGCGGATTGAAACAGGGAGTCTGGAAATGGGACCTACCCCTGAGGCTTCGAGAGCGGGAAGGGAGTAGAATTTTCCCTGTTTGCCGTGGCCTAGGTCGAACGTCTGTGAGGAATAGGATGCGTTGCTCATTGGAGTGGGTGAGTCTCCAAAAAAGCGGAGAGAAGGGGGGGCGGCAAGCTTCGGAAGAAGGGGGAGGTGCCTCAAAGGAGTCAAAAGATAAAAAAAGGGCTCCGAGCACTCGGCTCGGAACCCTTGGAAGTGTCCGTTGACGGTTTGAATTTACCCGAGTTGTGCGAGCGTAGCCTTGATGGCCTCAAAGGTCGGAAGCTCAAGAGGCGTAGGGGTTTGTTCTGAGTAACGCACGATTCCTTCGCGGTCAATGACGAAGGCCGCTCGAGCGGAGGCAGCGCCAATCCCGACAAGATCAGGCAGGAGAACGTCGTAAGCCTTCGCGACTTCCTTGTTTAAGTCGCTGGCCAGTGGGACCTTAATGTGTTCCTTAAGTGCCCATGCTTCTTGGGCAAAGGGACTGTCCACACTAATCCCAATGACTCTTGCGTTGAGGGATTCGTAGGCAGCAATCCCTGAGGTGATATCGCACATTTCCTTTGTGCAAACCCCAGTGAATGCGAGGGGGAAAAACAGCAGAAGCGTGTTTTGTTTGCCAACGGAGTCTGAGAGACGGATGTCACTCAAGCCTTCGGTTGTTTTGGTTTTGAGAGAAAAATCGGGGGCTTTGGAGCCGACTGAGATTGCCATAGGTTTAAAAGAGTTGGATCAAGTTTAAGTTGCCGCGAATTCGGCGAGGCACCCTTAAAAGGCCCGCCCCATCGGGAGCAACTTTAATCTGTCTCTTGTTTTTATGAGTCTTACGATTCTTTGGTGGGGTATCGTTCTCGGCTTGGTCTTCATTGGGCTCGCAGGAACGATTTTGCCGATGCTTCCAGGGGCCGTTTTGATTGCTCTTGGAGCGTTTGTTTATGAGTGGTTTCTGGCGTCTCCGGGGCATGAACTAGGCGGGTGGACGCTCGCTGGGATGATTGCAATGGTCGCGCTGTCATCTGTGGTCGACTTGCTGTCAGGGCTCTGGGGGGCGAAAAAATACGGGGCGACTCGCGCCGGAATGTTGGGAGGTTTGCTCGGACTATTTGTGGGTCTTTTTTTTAACCTGCCTGGACTTATTTTGGGTCCGACGCTGGGAGTTGTTTTGGGTGAAATGAGTGCCGGCAAGCAATGGTCAGCTGCCGTTCGGGTAGCGTGGGGAACGATGATCGGTACAGCGGTTGGCATGGCGCTCCGCTTGGGAATTGGATTAACGATGGCAGCTTGGCTTTGCTTCTCGCTTTGGCGGGCTCAGGGGAGGTGAATCCCATTGGAATGCTTCCAAAAAATGGGGGTGGCGACTCTCGGGGGAGTGTTTTTAAGTGATATTCGCTCAGGATTCACACTGATATGGCCCGAAAATGGCTCTGCACGGGGCGTGATTTATGATCTGATCCGCCTTCCTGCATTTCCTGAGAAATATTGTCTGTTTATTCGTCGAGCTGTGACCACGAGTCGAGGGTCCTAGACGAGAGACAGTTAATCATTTTCTTATTTTAGCTGAGGGTTGCCCTCCCCGTTTTTTCGAACCATTCCCATGACCGCCCTAGAAATTTTGTCTCTTACGACCGCCGGAGTTGCGGCGCTTACCACCGCCGAGGTTAACGCGCTTGAGTATTCGGCCATACAGGCTTTCACGAGCGACCAACTGGGTGCTCTGGGTTCACAGCAGATTCGGGCGCTCGCGTCTTGGCAATTGGGGGGATTTGGAACTGCCGCTTTGAATGGGCTCTCATCAGCGCAGGCGGCGCAATTCACGAGCGCGCAGCTCCGCGGTTTTGGGGTGGCTCAAGTTTCGGAGTTGGGTACGGCTGCTTTGTCTTCTTTCGGTACGACGGCCTTGCGCGGAATGAATTCTGCGCAATTGGGAGGCCTTGGAAGTGCTCAGACGGGAGCGCTCACAATCGCGGAGATTCGGTCTCTTCTCAGTAGCCAATTGTTGGGTTGGACCTCCAGTTCGCTGGCCGGTTTGACGACTGCGCAGTTGGGTGTGTTGGCAACCGCTCAATCGATGGGACTTGATGCGTCGGACTATACCGCTTTGAGCTCCTCGCAGTCAGGGGCATTATCCACCGCGGTCATTTCGAGTCTCGGGAGTATTGGGATTTCCGGATTTTCTACAAATGCCCTTGTGGGATTAACAACGGGACAGGTGGCCTCGTTGAGTTCACTTCAGGTTCTCGGATTGGGTACTTTGGGCATTGCGATCCTTTCGAGTCAGCAGCTGGGGGCTTTATCGACTCGTTCCTTCAGTGGACTTGGATCGGCTCAGGTTGGGGTTCTTGTGCCGCAACAAATTGTCGGTTTGACGACGGCACAGTTGAAGTCGCTATCCACTTCGCAATTTTCTCAGCTCAGTGCGCTGGTCCTTGCCGGCTTTTCAACCGCGCAGATGGCGGGTCTTTCGTCTGTCCAATTCGGGGCGATTGCAACGGATCGCGTTCAAGCTTTGGCAACGGCCCAGATTGCATCGCTAACGACTTTGGCTTTTCGCGCCATTGGGACTTCTCAGTTGTCTGCGCTCAGCAGCGACCAGATTGGGGGGGTGACAACTGGGGATTGGAAAGCGCTCGGATCGGTCCAGCTATCAGCTCTTTCCGGGGCTGTGACCGTGGGGGTCAGAACTTCTCAAATCGCCGCTCTCAGCTCCGGCCAATCTGAGGGACTTTCGACTTCTTTCCTAGCCGCTTTCACTAGTTTCCAACTTGGAGCACTGGGACTTGGGGTAATTGGGCGCCTCTCCAGTGCTCAGATTTCCAGTTTTGCTGTTGGTGGAGTGTTCCCCGGCGGCCTGACGACGAGTCAGGTGGCAGTTCTGAGTTCCGCTCAGATCCAAGGGATGAGTTTTTGGAGTGTCTCTAAGTTCACGAGTGACCAGATCGCCTCGTTTCAGTCTCGGGCATGGATGGGCTGGAGCACGGCGCAAATAGCGCCTTTAGCGAGTGAGCAGCTTGCTGGTTTAAACTCCTCTCAAGTCTCCGTCCTTTCGTCTGTCCAAATTGGAGCTCTTAGTTCATCCGCTCTTGTGGGACTTGGAACGAACCCAATTCGCGGAATCAGTTCCACGCAAGCAGCTGCCCTCAATAGCGCTCAGATTTCCGGTTTAGCGTCTTCGCAGGTTGGTTATCTCTCTAGCGCCGCTTTCGCAGGGATGCTCAGTGCTCAGATCGACGCCCTCTCCAGTGCTCAAATCGGTGCGCTAGGAACGGTTCAGTTTCGCGGAATCTCGAGTTCACAAATGGGGGTGTTTTCGAGCACGACGCTCTCCAGTCTTTCCACTCAAGTGGTGGCGATGTGGAGTTCCATTCAGGTGCAGGGAATTGGCTCTTCGGCAATCGCTGGGTTGAGCTCTTCTCAGATTGGGACTCTAGACACTCGCGCTGTCGCACGTCTTTCAGTGTCGCAATTAGGAGGAATCCTTCCAGCTCAGGTGATTGGACTTTCCAGTGGCCAGGTAAAGGCCTTCTCTACCGCCCAAATCTCGGGCCTCACAACAGATTTTCTGTCCGGATTTAGTTCGGCTCAACTCGGGGTCTTTAGCTCCTCTCAAGTTGGGATGCTGGGCTCTTCAGCGCTGAGTGGATTTCCTACTGCTCAATTCACTCTTTTTGGAAGTGCGGCGATCCGTGGTCTTGGATCTGCGCAGGTGCAGGCGCTCGGTAGTTCACAGGTTTCCGCGCTTAGTTCAGAGGGAATTCGTGGGTTTTCATCGCTACAGATCTCGCAGTTTTCCTCCCTGGGAATCTTGGGTTTAACTACCCAACAACTCTCCGCCATGGGCTCCTCACAAGCCATCGGATTGCCGTTTGGAAACGGGTTCGGCAGTTCTCAGATAGCCGCGTTGGGGACCGCAGCCTTTTCGAAGTTAAGAACAGCTCAAATAGCTTCTCTGCAGACGGATCTTATTTTGGGAATCACTTCATCCCAGATTGCCACGATCGACTCGCTCACGATTCAGGCTCTCACGACGGCTGCGTTGGGGGGAATGAGTAGTGTGCAGATTCCGGTTCTTTCCACGCGCGCTCTACAGGGCATCACCAGCAGTCAAATTGGGGTTTTAGCTTCCAGTCAAATTAGTTGGTTTACCACTCCTCAATGGACCGCCCTCAGTTCGGGGCAAATCGCCGGCATTTCGACGCTTTCTTTGGCCGGCGTGACAACCAACCAAATTGCTTCGCTCAGATCATCTCAGTCTCGGGGACTGACTTCGCTAGAATTGATGGCGCTTAGGACTGATCAAGTTGCCAGTCTGGGCTCGCAGGGGGTGAGGGGATTTGTCGCGAGTCAAATTGGGGCTTTTACAACGGCGCAGGTCAGCTCGATTGGAACAGGGGTTCTCAAGTCCCTTTCAACTTCCCAGTTCGGCGGGTTCACCACAGAGAGCTTTGCATTGTTGACGGAGTCTCAGATTGGCGTTTTGAGTTCCGCTCAAGTTGCTAGTTTGGGGACCGCCCAGACGTTAAGCAGTTCGCAGTTGGGTGCGCTTGCTTCCGACGCATTTAACGGTCTCAGCACTGCGCAAGTCGCTGCATTTCCGACCGACTCCATCGCGGGTCTCACCAGTGTCCAGTTGGCTGCATTGACGTCTACGATGCTTGCGAGCTTTTCCACTCTGGGAATTGGATTGCTTGCGAGCGCTCAGATTGGATTCATTTCGACCCGTGCCTTCAGGGGGTTGTCTCTCGGTCAGGTTTCTGTATTCAGCTCGGACCAAGTATCGGGCCTGACGACGCTCGAATTGAGTGCTTTGAGTTCCGCGCAGATTAGTGCGTTTAACGAAAGTGCGCTCGGTTCACTCTCCACGACGCAACTCAAGTCCTTCGCTTCGGCTCAACTTGGTCGGTTACGGTCCGCTCAAATCAGCGCCTTGGGTACGGCTCAGTTGAATGCCTTTTCCACGCAGGCCTTCCGCGGCATTTCAACAGTCGCTATTGGATATTTGAGTAGTGATCAGTTGTCCGCTTTGAGCCCTTCAATTTTGAGAGGGCTGAGCAGTATCCAGATCGGTGGCTTGTCGAGCAGCGCTTTGATGGGGCTTGGCACTGACCAGATTGGGGTGATTAGCACGCAGCAGTTATCGGGGCTCTCGAGTGGATCGCTTGTGGCGTTTAATAGCGCCCAGTTCGGGGCTTTTTCGACAGCGGTAGTGGCATCGCTGAGTTCTTCTGTTTTAGCAAATCTATCCACGGACGTGATTGCGGGAATGGGCACTGCGCAACTAGTGGCGCTAAAGTCTAATCAGATCTCTGGACTCCAAACGACAGAGCTTTCCGCTCTCACCGGACCCCAGTTTGCCTCCATTTCTACCACTGGACTTTTAGGGCTCCGAAGCAGTCAGATTAATGCCCTCGGAAGCGTTCAGGCTGTAGGATTGAGCACTCGTGGAATCCGAGCGCTCTCGAGTTTCCAAATTTCCGCATTCTCCACGGACGTGATTTCGAATTGGCTTACGGAACAGGTTGTAGCCTTAGGGTCTGCGCAGGTACGGGCTCTCAGCTCAACGCAGGTGGGGGTGTTCACCACCGACCAAATTGGCGTGTGGACCACTGCAGCGATCCGCGGGCTTTCAGCGGATGTTTTTGGGGTTCTGCGGAGCGATCAGGTGGCCTCGATCTCTACGGCGGCTGTGCGCGCTCTCACTAGTCTTCAGTTAAGAGGGTTGGGTTCTGCGGCCGTGCTTGGACTCACAACCGCTCAGATGGCTGTGCTTTCTTCTTCGCAGCTTACGGGTTTGGCCAGCGATTCTGTGTTAGTGCTCGGCAGCGATCAGGTCGCTGCGCTCAGCACTTCAGCGCTTGGTCTTTCCTCAAGCTCTGTTCTCGCGGCTCTGCCTACGAGCGTGGTTGCGGGATTGAGCACTGAACAGTTGCGTTCATTGAAGTCCTCCCAAATAGGGGCGTTTGGCACGGATAAACTCACGATTCTTTCCAGCACTCAGTTTGGATCGCTAACGAGCGCGGTCCTTCGGTCTTTGACTACGGCTCAAGTGGGAGTGCTGCAGACGACACAGATCGTGGGAATTCCGGTCTCAAGTATCGGTGCGTTAACCTCAGCCCAGTTGGGTTCGTTTGATTCCGGCGCACTTTCGGGATTCGGAACGGACCAGTTTAACGCCTTGTTCTCAGCCCAAATTCGAGGGATTAACTCAACACAGGTGGGAGTGCTGGGTACGGCGCAGATCGGCGCTCTCAGCTTGTCCGCGGCCCGTGGATTGACCAGCTTAGCGATCGGATGGTTGTCCAGTGATCAGGTGGGAGCATTCAGCAGCGAAGCTCTGCGCGCACTTTCTAGTGTCCAGTGGCGCGGTCTTTCGTCAATCGGTGTGACTGGGCTTTCAACCGCTCAGATGAGCCTGATTTCTTCTGTTCAATTTTCAGGAATGGATACGGCGACTGTCGGCGTCCTAACGACGGCGCAAGTTGCAGCTCTAAATCCCGGCGTTTTGAGTGTCGCTTCTAGCAACACGTTCTCCAGTCTCTCTACCGATGTCTTGGTTGCGCTTGGAACGGATCAGGTTGCCTCGCTCAAATCGTCGCAACTCATGTCGCTTTCGTCTTCAAACTTACAGGCGTTTGGGAGTGCCCAGGTCGGTGCATTTTCAACCCGTGCATTTACAGGACTTTCAAGTGTTCAGTTGGGCGCACTATTGAGCGATCAGGTCATTGGCCTCACGACTGTCTCTCTTCGTTCCTTAACCTCCGTGCAGTTTTCGGGCCTGAGTGACTCTGTGATCGGTAGCCTCACAACGGCTCAGATCGCTGGGCTCGGCTCGATTCAATTCCGGAGCCTTTCGTCCTCACAGATCGCTGTGCTGACGACGGATCAAGTTTCGACTCTCCCTTCCGCTGGGATCAAAGGACTTTCGAGCCAGATGCTCGGGTGGTTTAATTCCGATCAAATTGGTGCACTCACGACCACTGTTTTGAGTGCCTTCACCAGTGCTCAGTTATCCGGTCTGACGGATCTTGATGTTCCCGGATTCAGCACATCGCAGTTAGCCTCGCTTCATTCCGCCCAGTTTGCGGGTTTCACGACGACAGCGGTGTACGCTCTCAATAGTGATCAATTTGGATCGCTCTCCAATTCTGTGATGGCGCAGATGAAGACCAGCGTTTTATCGGTTCTTCTTCCGGAAATCGTGGCCGGCTTCCAAACGGCTCAGATCGCCGTGCTAGCGTCTTCCCAAGTTGCCGGACTACGCACCGATGAGATTGCCGCATTTTCGAGCGCTCAAGTAGGAGCTCTCACGACACGTAGTCTCGCAGGCTTCGCAAGCGCGCAGGTCAGCGTTCTCACCGGTGCGCAGACAATTGGTCTTACAACTTCGGCGGTCACTGCGATTACGTCTTCTCAATTCAGACATCTGAGCGCCGAGGTGATTGCGGGCCTGACGACTGATCAAATTCAATCGTTAGGTTCTGCTCAACTAACGGCAGTGACCTCAGATCAGGTGGCCGCAATCTCGGCTCAGCAAATTGGGAAACTCACCTCGTTGGCGGTTCGCGGGCTCTCGAGTGCTGCGCTTGGTTGGGTGAGCAGTGATCAAATTGCAGGTTTCTCAAGTTCCAGTCTTCGTTCTCTTTCGAGTCGTCAATTGCCGGGCCTTTCAAGTGATTCAGTGCTCGGTTTGACGACTGACCAGATGCAATTGCTGAGTTCTCTGCAATTCGGCTCGTTGAGCACTTCGGCAGTCGGCGCCCTGAGCGGTTCTCAGGTCGGCTCGCTCAGTGCACTTGTGATTGCACAGATGGCTACATCCGTGCTTTCGAGTTTTTCGGTGGATGTGTTTTCAGGACTCAGCACCGGACAGCTTGTCGTACTCAAGTCGACGCAATTATCGGCTTTGCGCACAGACGAACTACAGTCGCTCTCGAACACCCAGTTGTCGGCCTTGGCAAGCAGGGCGCTTGCGGGATTTTCTACTGCGCAGATCTCAGTATTTTCGAGTGACCAGATGGTTGGCCTTACAACTGGTCAGTTCTCCTCGCTTTCATCGTCTCAGATAGGCGCATTCACTCCCGATATGATCTCAGGTTTAACCTCGGATCAGATTCGCGCGTTGGGTACGGGTCAACTCGCCTCGTTCGGGACGGCTCAACTCGCTGCTCTGCGGGATGAGCAGATTGGCTTCTTCACATCTTCCGGCGTGCGAACTCTAACGAGCAGCACACTCGCCATGTTGATAGGAGCGCAACTTGGGGCGTTTACAACAGCGGCCTTCCGTGGCTTTTCGAGTATCCAACTTGCAGGAATTGGCAGTGATATTATCGGAGGGTTGGTGACCGACCAGATTGCCCAACTGACCTCTACGCAATTTGCGGGCTTTCGGACCACATCGATTCAGGCTCTAAGCGTCTCTCAAATCGACGCGCTTCCCACGGCGGTGGTTTCACAAATGTCAACGCTCGCCCTCTCAGCGTTCTCCACCGAGGCCTTCGCAGGTCTTTTGTCAGCGCAAGTTGCGACACTGCGTTCTTCGCAAGTGGCTGGCATCACGAGTGCGGAACTGCAGGCGCTTTCGAGTGACCTTTTGAGTGCGGTTTCGATTCGCTCGATCCCTGGATTTTCCACGTCACAGATCGCGGTGCTAGTCGCTGCACAAACGCCGGGCTTTTCAACGCTTCAGATTCCGGTGTTTTCCTCTGCGCAAGTTTCAGCGTTGAGCACGGAGGGGCTTTCTGGGTTCACCACGGCCCAGATTTTGAGTTTCGGATCTCTACAGATGTCCGGTTTGCAGTCCTCTCAACTGACGAGTTGGGTGTTTGATCAAGTTGCTGCGATTAGTTCCTCCGCCATTCGGGGATTGCGGAGCACCACTTTGTTCGGACTGACTTCTGATCAGCTTCCCGCGTTCTCCAGTGGGACGGTTCGTGCTCTTGGCAGCCTGCAACTCGGCGGGATTTTAAGTTCCGCGGCTCCAGGATTTACTACTGAGCAGCTATCGGTTTTTGGCTCAGCCCAGTTCCTAGCGTTGCGCACGGATACGGTGAGTGCACTCGTGGGGACGCAATTTTCGGCTTTGTCGACAGGTGTCGTGAGCCAACTCGTTACTTCGACACTCAGGGCATTGACGCCAGATATCTTCGCAGCTTTCTCTACCGCTCAAATTGCATCCATTCGTTCTGGGCAGTTTGCAGGACTGGAATCTGATGATGTTCTGGGGCTCTCCAGCGATCAGATTTCCTCGATTGTCACGCGCTCAGTCGTTGGATTGGGTTCCTCTCAAATCGGAGCGATTTCTGTGGATCAGTCGCTAGGCCTTGGAACTTCCCTTTTGCAGGCGTTTTCAACTGTCCAGATTGGCAGTTTGAGCTCCGATGTGATGGCTAGTTTCAGCACCGACAGAATTCGGGTTCTTTCGTCCTCGCAGATTGGAGGGCTCTTATCAGGGCAGATCACTGGACTAGGCGGAGCCCAAGTCAGCGCAATCGGTTCGAGCGCCCTTCGTGGTTTATTGAGCAGTCAAATGACGGTTCTTTCGAATACGCAACTGGGAGCGTTCGACACATCCGCTTTCCGTGTTTTCAGTAGTGTGCAATTACGCGGAATCACGAGTGATAGCGTTGTAGGATTGAGCACGGATCAACTGGGAGTGATGAGCTCGCTTCAGTTTTTTGGGATCACTACCAGCGCATTGTCACTCTTCAGTGCGGACCAGCTTGGGGCGCTTGGAACTTCAGTCATTACACAGATGGAGACCTCGGCGATTCGGAGTATTCCAGCTGCGATATTGGTGGGTTTCAGAACAGCTCAGATTCGAGTGCTTCGTTCCTCTCAGCTGCAGGGGCTGACAACTGATGACGTTCAGATATTCTCGAGCGATCAGATCGCGGCCCTCGCGAGTGCCTCGATTCTGGGGTTTGGAACAGCCCAAGTAGCCGCTTTTACGCCGACACAGGTTCAGGGTCTTTCAACATCGCAAGTCGTGGCGCTCGCCACAAACCAAGTAAGGGCATTTGATCCGGCTGTGCTTGGGGGATTTTCAACAGAGCAAGTAAGGGCTTTCACCGCTAGTCAGCTGGCGGGACTGCTCAGTTCGCAGATTGCAGGATTGCAGGAGGCTCAAGTGGGAGCATTTGCAACTGCATCGATCCGTGGAATATCCTCAGATCAATTCGTCGTTTTCAGTCCCGCGCAGATTTCTGCTTTGGAGACTGCTGAGATTCGAGCCCTCCTGAGCACGCAGTTGAAAGGCTTCACATCGGATTCGATAGCGAGTTTAAGTTCGCAGAAGTGGGCGGCGTTCAGTTCGATCCAGTTTGCGGGGTTTGACTCCACGCAAGTCGGTGTGATTAACAGCGACCAGTTTGCAGCACTTTCGACACAAGGAGTTCGAGGAATTGCGACGACGCAGTTTGCGTGGATGAATTCGGATGCTGTCGCTGGTCTCTCGAGCGCGCAGGTATCTGCGATGAGTCTGTCTCAATTTTCAGCTTATAGCACCGTGCTTGTGGCAACCCTCAGACTTGATCTCCTTAGTTCTGACCAGATTGCAGCATTGAGTACTCGGAGCATCTCCCAGTTCTCCACAATGCAAATTACGGCGCTTACCACTCAGGGGATGCGCGCATTTAGTCTAAATCAAGTCCAAGGGTTCACTTCGGAGGAAGCGGTTGCTCTGACTGGGAGTCAGATTTCGGCGCTCCAGACTGCGGTGATCCGAGGCTTAACAACGGAGTTTATTCAGGCGATCTCGACGGACAGTTTGGTCAGTCTCACCACAATGAGCCTGCTGAGTTTGAGTACTTCGCAAGTTTCTGCATTCACTCCGGATCAGGCCTATGCATTTACGACCGACGAGCTCAAGGCATTCACCAGTATTCAGGCAAACGCATTCACAAGTCTGCAGCTTTCAGCATTTGATTCACCTCGCTTGAACGCCCTTCTCGCCGGGGAGAACTAAGCGAGCGAACTCTGTTCATAAAGGTCGATCAGCTCACTGATTTTTTAATCTGCCGAATCTTTCGCGAATCGATCTGCCGTCTTCGTTCATGAGCAATCTACAAATCAATCAGTTGGGGACGGCGACTCTTGGGGCGCTGAGTGATTTGTTCTTCGTGACGCTCTCGACGTCTCAAATCACGAGCTTTGAAACATCCCAGATTGGGGCCCTGCGGAGCTCCCATCTGAAAGCGCTCAGTGCCACGCAGGTGGCGGCTCTATCTTCTAAGGTGGTTGCGATTTTAAAGACGGAACAGCTCTCCGCGATTACACCACGGGCCATTGGCGGGCTTCGAAGTAATCAGATTTCAGCGCTTCAAAGTTCGCAGGTGATTGCGTTTAAAAGCTCGCAGGTGTCGTCGTTGTTGCCGACTCAGATAAGATCGATCACCACGGATGGATTGTACGCTCTGGCAACTTCTCAGATAGCAGTTTTCTCTTCCGCCCAAATTGCAGGGATTGACTCGTTGACCTTCAAGGTTCTCTCGAGCAGTCAGATCCGTTCGCTCGCTACGGCTGCCGCTAGAGGGATTACCAGCTTGCAGATTTCAGCGCTCAGCTCTGATCAGCAGCTTGCTTTCACCAGCGTGCAGTTCGCCATGCTGCCAGCCACGCTGATAGGTGCCATTCGTTCTGAGGTATTTAGGGTGATGTCGACTCAGAATTACGCAGCGCTGCAGTCTGCTGTGATCGGAGGGTTATCAGCTCTTCAAATTGCTGCGTTTAGCAGCTTAGGAGTGCGATGTATCTCTACCAGTGCGATCGCTGCGTTTACTTCGCGTCAAATGGGGGCGTTTGATTCAAGGACGTTATCCCAATTGAGTTCGTCACAAATTGGACGCCTTAATTCGATAGAAATAGCCGCCCTTTCCACTACGCAGTTAAGTGGTTTTACGACTGGACAGATCAGCGCACTGAACACGGTTGCGGTTCGCGGGTTGACTCCAGCGGGGATTCTTGTGCTTGGGCAGGGGACGATCATTCCTGCTATCTCGACCTCGCAGGTGCGCGCATTTCTTACGTCGCAGGCGGTTCAGATAACCTCCGCTGCGCTTCAGGCGTTCAGTAGCGCTCAACTAAGTGCTCTCGAGGGTGCGCAGGTAGCGGCGTTGAACTCCGGGGCTTTTCAGGCGCTTTTGTCGCGCCAGATTTTATCACTGCCAACTGGGTCGATCTCGGCAGTGACGACAAACCAACTCAGGGCTCTAACTTCGGATCAGCAGCTGGTGTTCACCAGTGCGCAGATTAACGCCCTCTATCCATCGCAAATTAGCGTGTTGAGTGTGGATGCAATTCAACGGATGGCGACTGGCCATTTTGCGGCGCTGCGTTCCGTTTCGATTTCCGGGTTTTCGCAGAGTCAGATACGTGGGTTTACAAGTAACATCTTGCGCGCGATTTCCTCGATTTCCATCGGCGCGTTTTCCACGTCGCAAATAACGGCTTTGGATTCCGTTGTTTTCTCGAGTCTTTTATCGGGGCAGGTGGGGGCCCTCACGCAGATCGAAGTTTCAGCTCTCTCTTCGGCACAATTGGGGAAGCTTGCTAGTACTCAGCTTTCAGCTTTCGGGACGCAGGGAATCAAAGGGCTGAGCACTGGAAATATGGCGTCTTTTGGGACTTTGATCGTTCCCTTGCTCTCTTCGTTGCAGGTTTCTGTTCTCCAACCGACGCAACTGGCGCAACTCACATCAGCTGCGTTCCAGGGAATCAAAACCACGGCATTGTCGGTCTTGTCTTCGCAACAAATTGCTTCGGTTGGAGCGGATGTTTTTAAGGTACTCTTGACATCGCAAGTTTCACTTTTGTCTTCCGGAGCAATTTTAGGAATCTCCAGTGTTCAGATTGGAGCCCTTAATTCCTCGCAACAACTTGCTTTCGGGAGTCGCCAGTTTTCGGGATTTAGTTCGGCTCAAATTCTAGCGCTAAAGACCGAATCGATTCAGGCTTTGGGGAGTGCCATGTGGTCTGTTTTGGGGTCATCGGCGGTTGCAGGGTTGTCTATGCGGCAAATCAGCGCGTTGACAAGTTCGGGACTGAGGGGGCTGACGACCAGCGCAGTAGCATCGTTTTCTTCAGCTCAAATGGCAGGTTTCGATTCTCGAGTTTTTTCCCAATTAACAACGGCGCAAGTTCGCGCTTTGTCGTCGGGTGCTGTCGCTGGTCTTTCTACGAGTCAGTTGCTGTCGCTTGGAAGCATCCAAATGGCGGCTTTGAATCCCTCAAGTTTGAGGGGATTGACTGCTTTGGATATAGCGGCTCTGAGCACCCTGAATGTGATGGCACTCAAGACGGAGCAGTGGAAAGTTTTTAGTTCCGCTCAGTTGTCATCGCTGTCAACAGAGGTGATGCGGGTGATTTTGGGTTCGCAGATCAGCGCTTTAAGTTCCTTGGCAATTGTCGGTTTAACCACTGCGGGAATTCAGGCGCTGGGAACTGCCACCCTTAATTCAATTACCTCTGCAGCCCTTACAGGATTCAGTACCAAACAGACGCTAGCCTTCACCACGAACCAGTTGTTGGGGATGAGCACCTCGACTTTAGAGGCATTTACCGCGATTCAAGCGAATGCGTTTACCTCCTTACAATTGGCGGCACTCTACAATGATGCCCTGAAGTTGAGCGCTTTGTTTTCCGGGAATAATTAGGCGGCTGATGTTAGGTGGGGTGCGGTGGCACCCCTGATTTTCTTTGTTGCAGGAGACACTGGGACCGGTGCCGTCATGGAATCATGCGAACTCTCGCAGTCCCGTTTAGGGGGTGAGACGCGGTCTTTCGTGCGCAAAGAAGACAATGGTGTCGTATCCCTTTGCGTGGTTGGCAAAGCCGCGCCGCAAGCTTGTCCGAGTAAAATTGGTTCCGCCTGCTTGAATAATTTCGGGACCGTCGATGGCGATCAAGTCCTCTGACTTGTTTCCGGGGCGCACGATCGCGATGTGCCCAGATTTTTTTGGATCAGGATTTTTGTAGACGGCGACAACCAGTGCTCCGCCATTTGCCTTGTCTTGCGCTGCGACACCACTTTCGATCGAACGCCACCCCGAGTTCTGTCCAGCTTCGCTGGAGAGCCAGTCAAACTGAGCATTGGCCAAGAGCACCGCACTGTGTTCGGGGGGACGAAGCAGATAAACACCGAGCCGTTCACAGGCCGCTGCCGCGAACTGACTGCAGTGGGTGTGTTTCCCATTATCGGTGACCGGCTTACCGGTCGGAAGCCCGGTGCGCCAATCCACGATTGCTCCAGCTAGCCACAGAGTTTCGACATTCATGGACTCCAAGACGGCGAGCACTTGGTTGGCCTGCGCTTGGATTGGCTCTAACGCAAATCCGAGGTTCGCGGAAATCGGGAGAAGGATCGATAACGCCGAAGCCCTTAGAAAACTAGCAATGCGACGAGCGCGCATAGGGGGAGCAGGTGGGGTGTTTGGAGTTTAGGAGGCCAACGATACTGGGCCTTCCGCGCATAGATCGGACTGT